>NZ_BAAAIZ010000022.1:22132-70753 GCF_039526425.1 Streptomyces thermospinosisporus | reverse complement strand
CCCCGTCCACGCCTCTTCCGGGGCCGGCGTCCGCGTGTGGGAAGGCGTGCCGGAGGGCTTCAGCCCGCCGCGACCGTCACGGGCGCGAAACGGCGGCTCCAGTCACCCGGCAGCTCCGTGATGCCGTACGTCATGACCGCGTTGAAGGCGACGGACTCCAGACCGTGCTCCTTCGCCCACTGCAGCAGTTCCTCGTGGCGGACGTCGATGTCGGTGCGCAGCGGCCGGTCGGTGCGGGCGGCGAGGGAGCGGACGAGGGCCTTGGCCGTCGCCGTGTCACGGGCGATCAGCGGGCCCACGACGTGCGTCTCCATGTTGGGCCAGGCGGCCGCGTACCCGATGAGACGGCCGTCCTCCTCGGCGACGCGCAGCTGGTCGGCGAAGGCGGGCAGCCGGGTGAGGATGTGCGTGCGGTCCGCCCCGAACACCTCGTGATCGAGCCGCAGGATCGCGGGCAGATCCTCGGCGGTGGCGGCCCGCGTGACGGCTTCGTCGGCCTCCCCGCCGGGAGTGAGATGCCCGCGCACCATCTCCGCCCGGCCGGTGACCTTGAAGCCGAGCTGCTCGTAGAGGGGGCGCCCGTTCGGCGTGGCATGCAGGGTGAGCGGTGTGGGGCCCGCCTCCTCGATCACATGGCGCATCAGCCGGCGGCCGACCCCCCGGCGGGCGTGCCGCTCCGCGACCAGCACCATGCCGATGGCGCCCAGCACGGGACGCTCCTCGGCCCCGTACTCGGTGACCACACAGGCGGCGGCCAGCCCGCCACCGGGGTCGTCGATGCCGTAGCCCTTGCCGGCCGAGAGGAGGAGTCCCCACTTGTGCTCCTCCCGTGGCCAGCCGCGGTCCTCGGAGAGGTCGGCGCAGGCGGTGAGATCCTTGAGCGTCAGGCGGCGGACGGGCAGTGAGGCAGGAGAAGGCATGGGCACGCAGGTCAGGCTGTCCGACGCAGGCCGCCGCCGTCCACCTGTTTCTTCCGATGGACAGACGCTTTTGGCCATGCCGTCACCGGCGAAGCGCCGGCAGGGTCAGCCCAGGTCGGGTGCGTGCATGGCGCGGACTCCCTCGATGTTGCCGTCCAGATAGTGCCGCAGGGACAGCGGGACGAGATGGACGGAGGCGATGCCGACGCGGGTGAACGGGACACGGACGATCTCGTACTCGCCGGCCGGCTCGTCGACCTCCGGGCCGTGCCGCAGGGAGGGGTCCATGGACTCCAGGCGGCACACGAAGAAGTGCTGCACCTTCACACCGGTGGCGCCGCCGTCCTCGCCGATGTGCTCCACCGTGTCGACGAAGCAGGGCACCACGTCGGTGATCTTGGCGCCGAGCTCCTCGTACACCTCGCGGTGCAGGGCATGGACGACGGTCGGGTCCGATGGCTCGACCCCGCCGCCGGGGGTGACCCAGTAGGGATCGACGCCGGGTTTGGTGCGCTTGATCAGGATGAGGTCGTCACCGTCCAGCAGAACGGCACGGGCGGTGCGCTTGACCACGGGTCGGACGGTCATGGGAGGAATGTGGCCCCGCATGTTCCACGTGAAACATCGCGGGGCGTGACCGGGTGCATGCTTCGGCCGGGACACCGTTTCCACCGTCCCGACCGTTCAGCACCAGTCCTTCGCCGCCCGCTGCAGCCACTCGTGAGCGCGCGCGACATGCGGCATCGCCAGCGTCCCCGTGCGGACCACCAGGAAGTACGTGCGCAGAGGGGGCACCGGCGGCTCGTGCAGCGCGATCACCTCGCCCCGCTCGAGCGCCGCCGCGCACAGATAGCGGGGCAGGACCGCCAGGCCCGCTCCCGCGACGGTGCACGCCAGCACCGCGCGCAGATCCGGGACGACGACGGTGCCGGTGGCGACGGGGCGGGAGTCGAAGACGGAGGCCCAGTAGCGGGAGACGAGCGGCAGCGACTCGTGCACCTCGACGACCGGTACCTCCTCCAGGACGGATCCGCCGGTACGGGGCAGCTTCTCGATGTCGATCCGTTCGGCCCAGCGCGGAGCGGCGACCAGCACATGCTCCTCGTCGCAGAGCGCGGTCGCCGAGAGCAGGGCGCCGCGCGGCAGGATCGTGCTGATCGCCAGATCGTGATGACCGGCGGCCAGCCCCTCCAGCACCTCCTCGGCGGTCCCGAAGGAGGCCCGCAGGGCGAGGCCCTGGCCGTCCTCGCCGGTCAGCTCGGTGAGGGCGGGCAGGGCCCGTTCCGCCGTGAACTCGGGAGGCCCCGCCAGATGCAGCGTCCGCAGGGAGGAGTCCTCCTCGAGCCCGGTCTCGGCGATCTCCACGAGGGCGTCGAGATGCGGGGCGGCCCGGTGCGCGAGTTCGTCGCCGATGGACGTCGGCGTCACGCCGCGGGCCTGCCGTAAGAAGAGGGGGCGTCCGAGCTGCCGCTCCAGCGTCCGGATCTGGGAGGTCACGGCAGGCTGGGAGAGGCCGAGCAGAGCGGCGGCGCGGGTGAAGGAACCGGCCCTGTGCACGGTCACAAAGGTCCGCAGCAAGGCCAGATCCACGGTGTGCCCTCCCCTTGTCCCAACTACTGCTCTGGCCCCCGAAGAAAGCTCAACTATAAATAAGTCGATAGGTCGCTGTCGCTACTGTGATTGGACACTGACAGCGAGTCAACTAGCCTTGTTCGCGCGGTTCTTCGCGCGCAGAACCGAGGACGGTCCGAGCCATGAGGGGGGAGGCTCGGACCGTCCGTCGTGCGGCCTGCGGGCCATGCGGCCCGCAGGTTGCGGATATCCGTATGTGAGCGTCAGGTGGCTGAGGCGTCCAGGGCCCGCAGCACATCGGCCACCAGGTCATCGGGGTCCTCGCACCCCACGGAGAAGCGCACAAAGCCCTCCGGCACGGCGTCACCGCCCCAGCGGCCGCGCCGCTCCGCGGTGGACCGCACGCCCCCGAAGCTGGTCGCGTCGTCCACCAGCCGCAGCGCCGCCAGGAAGCGGTCGGCCACCTCGCGCGAGGCCAGCGTGAAGGACACCACGCACCCGTAGCGCCGCATCTGCCGGGCGGCCACCTTGTGCGCGGGATCCTCCGGGAGCCCCGGATAGCGCAGACCCGTCACCTCGGGCCGCTCCCGCAGCGCCCGGGCGAGCGCCAGCGCGGTGGCGTTCTGCCGCTCGACCCGCAGGTGCAGCGTGGCGATCGAGCGGTGCGCCAGCCAGGCCTCCATGGGCCCCGGGATGGCACCGGCGATCTTGCGCCAGCGGCGTACGGCCGCCATCGCCTGCGCATCGCGGCCGGTGACATACCCGAGGAGGATGTCGCCGTGCCCGGTGAGCTGCTTGGTGCCGCTCGCCACCGCGAAGTCCGCGCCGAGCTCCAGCGGGCGCTGGCCGAGCGGGGTCGCCAGAGTGTTGTCCACGGCCACCAGCGCGCCGCGTGCGTGCGCGGCCTCGGCAAGGCGGCGCACATCGCACACGTCGAGGCCCGGGTTCGACGGCGTCTCGATCCACAGCAGCCGCGCACCGTCGAGGACGTCCAGCTGGGCGTCGCCGCCGGTCGGCGCGGTGCGCACCTCGATGCCGTACTCCTCCAGCTGGGTGCGCAGCAGGGGCAGCGCCTGGTAGCCGTCGTCCGGCAGGACCACGGCGTCGCCGCTGCGCAGCTGGGAGAAGAGCACCGAGGAGATCGCGGCCATGCCCGAGGCGAACACCAGGGTCTCGGTGCCGTCCTGACCGGGCGCCTCCAGTTCGCCGATGGCCCGTTCCAGCAGTGTCCAGGTGGGGTTCTCGTCCCGGCCGTAGGTGTACGGGCCCGTGGGGTCGCCCGGCAGGTGGTAGTGGGCGGCGAACACCGGCCCCGGCAGGGTGGGTTCGTGCTTGACCGGCTCGGGGAGCCCGGCGCGCACGGCGCGGGTGCCGTCGCCGTCGCCCGGCATCGTCCCGCTCATGCCGCGCGTCCTTCCAGCTGCTCGCGCACGGCGGCCAGCAGGTGGGTGCTGGCAGCCTCCACCATCTCCAGGCACGCCTCGAAGCCGTGGGTGTCGCCGTAGTACGGGTCGGGCACGTCGAGGTCGTCGCCGGCGGCGGGGTCGTAGGAACGCAGCAGCCGGACCTTGTCCGCGTCCCGTTCCGTGGGGGCCAGGCGGCGCAGCGCCTTCAGGTGGCTCGAGTCGAGGGCGATGACGAGGTCGAGGCGGGGGAACCAGGCAGGGTCGAACTGACGCGCCGTGTGGGCGCTGTCGTACCCGTTCTCCTCGAGGACGGCGACCGTGCGGGGGTCGGCGCCGTCGCCCTCGTGCCAGCCACCCGTACCGGCGCTGCCGACCTCGATCAGCTCGTCGAGGCCGGCCTCCGCCACGCGGGCACGGAAGACGGACTCGGCCATCGGCGAGCGGCAGATGTTGCCGGTGCAGACGAAACAGACGCGGTAGGTCATGGGAATCAGTCCCCGTCGGGCAGGATGACGTTCAGGGCCCAGGAGACCACGGAGACGATCAGGCCGCCCAGCACGGCGGTCCAGAAGCCCTCGACGTGGAAGCTGAGGCTCAGCTGGTGGGCCAGCCAGGAGGTGAGCAGCAGCATCAGCGCGTTCACCACCAGGGTGAACAGGCCGAGCGTCAGGATGAGCAGCGGCAGGCTCAGCAGCTTCACGACCGGCTTGACCAGGAAGTTCACCAGGCCGAAGAGCAGCGCCACCACTATGAGGGTGCCGATCTGCTTGCCGGTGCTGTCACCGGTCAGGGTGATCTTGTCGAGAAGCCATACGGCGACCGCCAGGGCGCCCGCGTTGGCGATCGTCTTGACTAGGAAATTCTTCATGTGTCTGATCGTGGCAGACACCGTCGGAGATGAGCAGTGAGGCAGGGGCGGACAACGTGAAGGCATTCCGGCTGGACGAACTGGAGGCGGAGCGCGCCGCCAACGACGGTGCGTACCTGCAGTTCCTGCGGGAGCGGAACATGTCCGTCGGCCTCTACGCCCTGAACGCGGGCGAACAGGACCCGCAGAAGCCCCACAACCAGGACGAGGTGTACTTCGTCGTCAGCGGCCGGGCCTCGATCACCGTGGGGATGGAGACCACGCAGGTGGCGCGCGGCAGCGTGGTCTATGTGCCGGCCGGAGTCCCGCACAAGTTCCACCACATCAGCGAGGACCTCCGGGTCCTGGTGGTGTTCTCCCCGCCCGAGGGCTAGGCCGATACCCGAGGGCCAGGGCCGGCACCCCGGATTCCCTAGGGGATCACTCAGGGGAGGACAAGGGATGCACGGCGCCCGTCCGGGCCCCTCGCCGCCCTAGCATCGGTAGCGGAACATCGAGACACGACCCGGAGCGCGACGGGCGGAGAGGTAAGGACGAGGGCGATGCGAGAGATCTTCGCGGGACTGCCGTGGTGGGTGAAGTGGGTCGCGGTGCCGGTCATCGCCCTGGTCGTGTTCGGCGGCCTGATAGCGAGTGTGGTCGGTTTCGTGATCAACCTGCTGTTCAAGCTGCTGGTCTTCGTCGCCCTGGTCGGCGGACTGATCTACGTCGTACGGAAGTTCACGTCGAGTTCGTCCTCGCGTGGCGACTGGTGAACCGGAGAGGGACCGGTGAACGGTGACGGGAATCACCGGTTCCCTCGGGCGGGGGAAGTTTCCCGGACAGACGGTCCCGCGGCGCTGACCCGCGGTTAGAGTCCGGATCTCGACGCGGGGCGATCCCCGCGAGCGGCGTCCGTCCCCCACCCGTGTTCCCCCGCACGGGCTGCCCCCTCGCACCGGGAGTGACCCTTGGCCACGGCTGAAACCGCCCCGTCCCCCACCGCCTCCGCGCCCCGGCCCACCGTCCCCGCGCAGCCCCGCTCCCCGGACGCCCCGCCGCCGGCGGCGACCCTCATCGGCTCGGTGCAGCGGGCCATGCGCCTGCTGGAGACCGTCGCCGGACACGCGTACGGCGCCCCCGCCAAGCAACTGGCACGCGAGACCGGGCTGGCGCTGCCCACGGCGTACCACCTCCTGCGCACCCTGGTGCACGAGGGCTATCTGCGCCGGGACAAGGGCTTGTTCTTCCTCGGCGAGGCAGCCGAGCGGCTGAGCGCCGCAGGGGCACAGCAGAAACGTCGCAGCACGCTGGTCGACGCCTTCGCCCGCTGGCGGGACGCGATCGGTGCCCCCCTCTACTACGCGGTGTACCGCGAGGGCGAGATCACCGTGCTGTGCGTCTCGGACAGCCCCGGCGCCCCGGCGGTCGAGGAGTGGGCCGACTTCCGGGAGACCGGCCACGCGCACGCGCTCGGGCAGTGCCTGCTGTCCCAGCTCGACGAGCGGGCCCGCCGCGACCACCTCGACCGCTACCCGGTCCAGCCCCTCACGCCGTACACGGTCCGCGACAACCACAGTCTGCTGCGCCGGCTGGAGCGGACGCGGCGCACGGACCTGGTGGTCGAACGCCAGGAGTACGCCGTCGGCACGGTCTGCGCGGCCATCCCCATCACGGTCGGCAGCACGGCCGCGACCCTGGCCATCTCGCTTCCCGCACATCAGGCCGACCGGCTGCTCCCGGCGGCGCAGCGTCTGCAGGCGGAGGCGGGGGCACTGCTGGGATCGCTCGCGCTCTCTATCAGTATCTGAAAACTCACTCCTTGTGATCTGTCGTGCACGTTCAGCAAGATTCCTTCAGAGTCCGAGGGTCAGGTCCCGGCAGTCAGCGTCGAATGACGGGGTAGGCGATGCGCGAGTCCGTACAGGCAGAGGTCATGATGAGCTTTCTCGTGTCGGAGGAGCTCTCCTTCCGCATCCCGGTGGAACTGCGCTACGACACCTGTGATCCCTACGCCGTGCGGCTGACCTTCCACCTGCCGGGCGATGCCCCGGTGACCTGGGCGTTCGGCCGGGAGCTGCTGATCGACGGAGTGGGCCGGCCCTGCGGCGAGGGCGATGTGCGGGTCTCGCCGGTCGACCCCGAGTCGCTGAGCGAGGTGCTGATCCGGCTTCAGGTCGGCAGCGACCAGGCGCTGTTCCGGGCGTCCACCGCGCCGCTCGTGGCCTTCCTCGACCGCACCGACAAGCTGGTGCCGCTGGGCCAGGAGGGGGCGCTGGCCGACTTCGACGCGCATCTGGACGATGCGCTGGACCGGATCCTGGCGGAACAGAGCGCCGGGTGAAGCGTTTTGCCGGGCGCCTGCTCTCCGGCGGAACGTGCTGAGTGTTCCGCCTGCGGGTGAGCGTCACACCACTCTGCAGGAACGCTTCTGCAGGAGGGGCGGCCGCCGTGCGTGGTGGCACTTCGCCCGGGCGCGGGCAGCGTGGCGAACCTCCGCGACCGCGCGACCGGCTCGGCCCCGCCGCCCTCAGCGCTTGCGCCGTCTCCCCCTGCCGCCCCGTGTCGCCGCAGGCCGGTCGCCCTGGGCCGGGACCCGACCGCTCGACGGGCGGTCGGCGGAGACCACCAGGGCGGCCAGGGCCGTGGTGACCGGTACCGAGGCGACCAGGCCGATCGAGCCGATCAGCGTGCGGACGATCTCCTCGGCGACCAGCTCGCTGTTGGCGACCGTCCCCACCCCGCTCTGCGCGATGGAGAACAGCAGCAGCAGCGGCAGCGCGGCACCCGCGTAGGCGAGGACCAGCGTGTTGACCACCGAGGCGATGTGGTCCCGGCCGATGCGGATACCGGCGCGGTACAGCTTGCGCCAGCCCATCGACGGGTTGGCCTCGTGCAGTTCCCAGACCGCCGAGGTCTGGGTGACCGTCACATCGTCGAGCACACCCAGCGAGCCGATGATGACCCCGGCCAGCAGCAGGCCGCTCATGTCGATCTCCGGGTAGAGCCCGTGGATCAGACCGGTGTTGTCGTCGGTGTCGCCGGTGAGCGCGGCCCAGCCGATGAAGCCCGAGCCCAGAAGACCGATCAGCAGCAGCGAGACCAGCGTGCCGAGTACCGCCACGGACGTCCGCGCGGACAGCCCGTGGCACAGATAGAGGGCGAGCAGCATGATGGCGCTCGCCCCCACCACCGCCACCACCAGCGGATTGGAGCCCTGCAGGATCGCGGGCAGGATGAAGGAGGTCAGCATCAGGAAGCTGACCGCCAGCGCGACCAGCGCCATGAGGCCGCGCAACCGCCCCACGACCACCACCGCCAGTGCGAAGACACCGGCCAGCAGGGTCAGTGGCAGCCGCCGGTTCACATCGGCGACCGAGTACTGCAGGTCCGCGGGCGCGGAGGGCTCGTAGGCGACCACGACCTCCTGCCCCTTGCTCAACTGCCGGGACTGGTCCGGCTGCACGATCTCCGTGAAGGTGCGGCCTTTGTCCTTGCCGGAGTCGACCCGGATCGTCGCCTTCTTGCAGGTGCCCTGGGCCTGCTGCTGGGCGGAGGAGCCCTCCGCGGTGGAGGTGTCACCGGTCGGCCTGCCGCCGGAGGCGTTGACGTCCTTGCAGGGCACCTCCACCACCTCGGTGACCGTGGCCTGCTGCGTCTCGCGGTCGAAGCCGACGCCGGTGCGTTCGTGCGCCGGGGCACCGCCCGGCCAGAGCACGGCGAGGCCGATCAGCACCGCCGCGGCGAACGGGACGAGGACGGCGGCGATCACCTTGCGCAGATGCCGCGAGACGGGGGCGGCCGGGCCGTGGCTGTGACTGTGCCCGTGGGCATGACCGTGGCCGGCGTCGGGGGACAGTTCGGACGGTGGGACCGAAGGATGCTGCGAAGGGGTCACCGACCGATCATCGCAAGCCCCGAGGGGGCCCTCTGTTCACCGCGCCAGAATTGACGCTAGCGTGGGGGGCATCTTTGTACACGCGGGAGCTCGGAGCACCGGGCTGAGAGGGCGCTGACCTCCGTCCCAGCGATGTTTCACATGAAACATCACCGATCGCGAGTGATGTTTCACACGGAACGTCGGCAGACGGATACCGCTGCGTCGACCGCCGAACCTGTTACCGGGTAATGCCGGCGTAGGGAGATCGGTCTCATGACCCACAAGGACGCACGCACGCCTGCCTCCACGCAGACCACCACCAAGCCGTCGGTCGGCGAGGAGTCCGGGAAGTCCATCGGCTGGCACAAGGCATACATCGAGGGCTCACGCCCCGACCTGCGGGTGCCGGTCCGTCAGGTGCATCTCACCAACGGGCAGACTGTCACGCTGTACGACACGTCGGGCCCGTACACCGATCCGCACGTCGAGACCGACGTGCGCAGGGGCCTGCCGCCCCTGCGGGAGAACTGGATCATCGCCCGCGGCGACACCGAGGAGTACGCGGGCCGCCCCGTCCGCCCCGAGGACGACGGGATCAAGCACACCTCGCCGCGCGGCGGCCTGCGCAATCTGGACGCGGTCTTCCCCGGACGTCCCCGTCAGCCCCGCCGGGGCCGCGACGGCCGGGCCGTGACGCAGCTGGCGTATGCGCGCCGGGGCGAGATCACGCCCGAGATGGAGTTCGTGGCGATCCGGGAGAACGTTTCGCCGGAGGTGGTCCGCGAGGAGATCGCCGCGGGCCGGGCCGTGCTGCCGGCCAACGTCAACCACCCGGAGAGCGAGCCGATGATCATCGGCAAGCGGTTCCTGGTGAAGGTGAACGCCAACATCGGCAACTCCGCGGTGACCTCCTCCATCGAGGAGGAGGTGGAGAAGATGACCTGGGCGACCCGCTGGGGCGCCGACACGGTCATGGACCTCTCCACCGGCCGCAACATCCACACCACCCGCGAATGGGTGCTGCGCAACTCCCCCGTCCCCATCGGCACCGTGCCCCTCTACCAGGCCCTGGAGAAGGTCGACGGCAAGGCCGAGGAACTGACCTGGGACATCTACAAGGACACGGTCATCGAGCAGGCCGAGCAGGGCGTGGACTACATGACCGTCCACGCGGGCGTGCGCCTGGCCTATGTGCCGCTCACCGCCAACCGCAAGACCGGCATCGTCTCGCGCGGCGGCTCGATCATGGCCGCGTGGTGCCTGGCGCACCACAAGGAATCGTTCCTCTACGAGAACTTCGAGGAGCTCTGCGAGATCCTCGCCGCCTACGACATCACCTACTCGCTGGGTGACGGTCTGCGGCCCGGCTCCATCGCGGACGCCAACGACGAGGCGCAGTTCGCGGAGCTGCGCACGCTCGGGGAACTCAGCCGGATCGCCAGGCGTTTCAATGTGCAGACCATGATCGAGGGCCCGGGCCATGTCCCGATGCACAAGATCAAGGAGAACATCGACCTTCAGCAGGAGATCTGCGATGAGGCTCCGTTCTATACGCTCGGCCCGCTGACGACGGACGTCGCGCCCGGCTACGACCACATCACCTCCGGCATCGGCGCCGCGATGATCGCCTGGTGGGGCACCGCGATGCTCTGCTACGTCACGCCCAAGGAGCATCTGGGCCTGCCCAACCGCGACGACGTCAAGACCGGTGTCATCACCTACAAGATCGCCGCGCACGCCGCCGACCTCGCCAAGGGGCACCCGGGCGCGCAGGCCTGGGACGACGCATTGTCGGACGCCCGCTTCGAGTTCCGGTGGGAGGACCAGTTCAACCTGGCTCTCGACCCGGACACGGCCCGCGAGTTCCATGACGAGACCCTGCCGGCGGAACCGGCGAAGACGGCCCACTTCTGCTCGATGTGCGGGCCGAAGTTCTGCTCGATGAAGATCTCCCAGGACATCCGCCGTGAGCACGGCGGCACCCGCGAGGAGATCGAGGAGGGCATGGCCCAGAAGGCGAAGGAGTTCGCCGCGAGCGGGAACCGCGTGTACCTGCCGATCGCCGACTGATGTCGTTCGGCTGCGCCTGACATCCGCTCCGGCAGTCCCTGCCGGTGCCCGCCCTGACCAGGAGGCTGCCCCGGGCCGGCCCGGGGCAGCCTCGGCGTTCGACGTCCCAGCACCCCCAACGCGATCCGATCCGAGAACCGACCAACCCCGACGACTTCACCTGACCCGGCCTTGGCACAACTCATCCAACGACCAGACCCCAACAAAGTCACCGGTATTGCCCCTAGTCCGGCTGGTGTTCCGGGCCGCCGAAGTCCGGGCTGGTGTAGTCGGGGCTGGAGTAGCTCGGGCGGGAGGCGCGGGGTGAGCCGCCCTCCGGGCTGCTGAAGCCCGGGCGGGCGTAGCCGAGGTTCGGGATCCGGCTGACGGGTGCGGACGGTGCCGTGGTGCGGTGCAGTGCGGCCGTCTCCGGGTCGGCGAGGGCGTCCCTCAGGAACGGGACTATGCCCCGTTCCAGCAGGGCTTCGCGCCAGGCCTCCCTGGCACGAGAAAGTTCCTCGTCGGCCTCCGGGTACGGTCCGCCCAGTGCGGACGGCTTGTTGCGCAGCGCGGTGAGCAGCAGGCCGATCGCGGCGACGAGGATCGCCACCGCCGTCACGGCACCGAACACCCAGCCCGTGGTGAGCATGGTCCGGGCGAACGCGGCGTCCGGGTCGAGCATCCGCAGGACGTAGCCGACCAGCAGGAAGATGCCCGCCGCGGTGCCGGCCAGCACCGGGGCCAGTACGGCGAGCACGGCGACGACACCCGCGCCGGCCGCCTCGGCGACCTCGCCCATGCCGCCGGTGAGGCCCACCGCGCCGGCGGACTGTTCGGCGGAGGCGGAGCCGGACTCGCGTACGGACGGGTCGGCCGGTGCCGAGGGGCGGCGCAGTTCCTCGCGGACCTTGACGTAGTGCTGGTACTCGGCCGCCGCGGCGGCCGTGATGATCGCGGTGGCGCCCAGCGCCATGGTGCGCAGTTGTTCCGTGTTGAGCCGCTGACCGACAGCGGCGAGTTCCGGGCGGTGTGGTGCGGAGCGCAGCGCCTCATCGAGAACCCGCTCGAACTCCTGGCGGTCCTCGCTCGACAGGTGCTGCGGAACGCTGTTCATGTGCATCCCCCGATGCTCCGTAGGGCTTGGGGCTCGGCATGCTGACGAGCCGTCGGGCAGAAACGGAGGGGAGCCTGCTACGGATAAGCCGATGGTAGAGCGGTGACGGCGCGCGGTGACAGGGGGTTTACCGAAATTGGCGCCGCGCGGCCCCGGGAACCGGGCTCGGAACGTCCGGTCCGCCCAACGGTCACGTGGACAGTGGCAGTTGCTGGACCAGCAGCTTTCCTGCCATGGTCACGCCGCCGTCCATGGCGATGGCCAGCCCGTCGGCGTAGACGTGCGGTCCCTCGACCACGGGGCCGGATTCGTCCCCTCCGTCCTCGGACCCGACCTCGCCCAGCAGGTACGGAATGGGGCTGTGGCCGTGAACGACCCGGGTGCCGCCGTACGTATCGAGAAGGGAGCGCACCGCGTCGGCGCCGCCCTCGTCGCGGAAGGAGAACCGCTTGGTGAATTTGCGGAACAGGTCCCAGACCTCGTCCGCGTCGTTACGGGTGAGCGTCTCGCGGACGGTGTCGTTGACCTCCTCGATGGAGCGGCCGAAGTCGAGGTAGGCCGTGGTGTCGGAGTGCAGCAGCAGATGCCCGTCGACCTCCTCCACGGCGTCGAGGCGGGCCATCCACTGCAGGTGGTGGTCCTGGAGGCGGTCCATGTCGGTCTTCTGGCCGCCGTTGAGCAGCCAGGCCGCCTGGAAGGTGGCGGTGCCCGCGCCGGAGTTGACCGGGGTGTCGCCGAAGCGCTTGGCGCCGAGCAGCAGCAGCTCGTGGTTGCCCATGAGCGCCTTGCAGTAGCCGCCGGCCGCGGCGGCCTCGGCGGACAGGCGCATCACCAGGTCGATGACGCCGATGCCGTCCGGGCCGCGGTCGGTGAAGTCGCCCAGGAACCACAGCCGGGCGGTGCCCGCGCACCACCGGCCCGCGGAGTCGATCAGGCCCTTCTCCTGCAGCGCTGCCACCAGCTCGTCCAGGTAGCCGTGGACGTCACCGACCACGTACAGCGGGCCGGGGCCGCCGGCCGGCTGGGGGGCGGGGACGGAAACGGGATCGACGGTCACCTGGACAGTGTCCCCCCGATTGATGACCGGGAGATCCCGCTGTGTGGGTGTGTATCCCTCCGGGTACGCCGCCTCCTCGGTCGGGGGGACGACGTCGCCGGGGTGGGTGCTCTGGGTGTACGGACCGGGCTCGTGGACGTACGCGGGTACCCGGAAGTCGCGCAGCGTCGCCGTCCGCTCCACTTCGGGTCCCTGACCGGCCCCCTGAGTCATCGACCCCTCCACCATCGCGCCGCATCTGCACCGCTCGGACTGCCTGGTCGCAGCGGCCCGCGGTGTCGTGGGCCCATCATAGGAATGCGAATCGCGCCATGTGATGACCCAGGGGTGGTGAATCAGAGCAGGGCTCCGGTTCGTCGCGGCTTTCGCCCCGATTGTGCCGGGCTGCGACCGCCTCACCGGCCCTCTCGCCCTGCTCTCGCCCTGGTCGCCCGGCGCGGGAGCGGACCGTCCTCCTCGGGCGACCGGCCCGTTTTCGCCCGGAGGAGTGATGCCGTCCGCTGCCCTCGACGCTACGGAAGCTCCGGCTCCGCCCGGTGGGCGGACCGGGGCGCGAGGGGCTCCACCCCTCCAGGAGCCCGTCGCCGTCCTCCGCCGGTGCCACGGTCAGGCGCCCCTCGGCGACCTCGGCGGGCTGACCGTCGTCCGCGGGGGGCGCCGCTGGGACGAGGTGCGCACGATCAGCTCGGTCGGTATCACCTGCTCCACCGGGTGGTCGGACTCGACTCCCTCGATGGCGTCGATCAGCAGCTGGACGACCGCGGTGCCGATGCGGCGCGGCTTGAGGGAGAGCGTGGTGACGGGCGGGTCGGTGTTGGCGTAGACCGTGGACTCGCTGCAGCAGACCAGCAGCAGGTCGTCCGGCACGCGCAGCCCGTAGCGCCGGGCGGCGGCCAGCAGATCGGTGCCGTTCGGGTCGAACAGGCCGTAGACGGCGTCGGGGCGGTCGGGACGGGCGAGCAGCCGGTCGGCCGCGACGGCGCCCGCGCAGGGGTCGTGCGCCGGGTAGGCCTCGTACACCGGGTCCTGGCCGACGCGCTCGCACCAGCGCAGATACGCGGTGGTCGACAGGTGGGTGTAGGTGTCGGTCGTGGTGCCCGTCAGCAGGCCGATGCGCCGGGCGCCCGCGTCGGCGAGATGGTCGAGGATGCCGAGCACGGCGGCCTCGTGGTCGTTGTCCACCCAGGCCGTGACCGGCAGGGCGCCGGCCGGGCGTCCGTCGGAGACGACCGGTAAACCCTGCCGGACCAGCTCGCTGACCACCGGGTCGCGGTCGGAGGGGTCGATGACCACCGTGCCGTCCAGCGCGACGTTGGACCACACGTCGTGGCGGGAGGTCGCGGGCAGGATGACGAGGGCGTAGCCGCGGGCGAGCGCGGCGGAGGTGGCGGCGCGGGCCATCTCGGCGAAGTACGCGAACTCGGTGAAGGTGAAAGGTTCATCCCCGTAGGTCGTGACCGTCAGGCCGATGAGTCCCGACTTGCCGGTGCGG
Organism: Streptomyces thermospinosisporus; assembly: GCF_039526425.1. Lineage (NCBI taxonomy): Bacteria > Bacillati > Actinomycetota > Actinomycetes > Kitasatosporales > Streptomycetaceae > Streptomyces > Streptomyces thermospinosisporus. The sequence continues at coordinate 56,416 of NZ_BAAAIZ010000022.1, read as the reverse complement.
AGCGTACGGGCGGCGGCCGAGGGGCGGTAGCCCAGCCGGTCGGCGACCTCGCGGACATGCCGGCGGGTGGCGTCCGGGAGCCGGCCCTTGCCGTTGAGGGCGTCGGAGACGGTTGTGATGGAGACTCCGGCGGCGGCGGCCACGTCCCTGATGCCCGCTCGACCCGGCCGGCTGCCTCGGCGTGAGGTTTCCGCGCGGCTCACCTGGTGCTTCCCTGCTGCTGTCATGGCGAGCCGATAGTAGGGCTCATGCGGTGGGGTAGGGCGGACGCATATGCAGGCATTGACAGGCACGTTTCTGCATGATCATCAACGCTGAATTGCCTTGGATGGCAAGGAGGTTGAGCGCTCCCACGACGGGACCTGTCGTGCCGCTGCACACGGGCCTGTCGAGGGTGCGATGTTGCGAAGAGGTCTCAACTCACCTGCACGGGTGATGCGCGCTACGGCGCAAGCCACCGGCGCATAGATATATGTGAGGCGCGCCCCCGTGGTGCGCGCCTTTCGTGCGCCTATGGGGATGTGTTGCCTCTGTTGTACCTGTGACGCATGAGGAACCACCTCGGGACGCCCGTCGCCGCTCTACGCAGCCGCGCGGAATCCTCATAAGGTGAGCAGTATTGATGTCGGCGGCGGTCAGGGGCCGCCGGTCTGTCGAGGAGGACTGCGGTGAGCGAGACGAGTCCCAGGCTGCGCGCCGAGCTGGAAGGGATTCCCACCTACAAGCCCGGCAAGCCGGCGGCCGCCGGTGGTCCGGTGGCCTACAAGCTGTCCTCCAACGAGAACCCCTATCCGCCGCTCCCGGGCGTGATGGAGAAGGTCACGGCCGCGGCCTCGTCCTTCAACCGCTACCCGGACATGGCCTGTACGGCGCTGATGGAGGAGCTCGCGGAGCGCTTCGCGGTGCCGGTGTCGCACCTGGCCACCGGCACGGGCTCGGTCGGTGTCGCCCAGCAGCTGCTGCAGTCCACCTCCGGTCCGGGCGACGAGGTAATCTACGCCTGGCGGTCCTTCGAGGCGTACCCGATCATCACCCAGATCAGCGGCGCCACCTCCGTGAAGGTGCCGCTGACGGCGGGCGAGGTGCACGACCTGGACGCCATGGCCGCGGCGATCACCGACCGGACGCGGCTCATCTTCGTCTGCAACCCCAACAACCCGACCGGCACGGTGGTGCGGCGGGCCGAGCTCGAGCGCTTCCTCGACCGGGTGCCCGGTGACGTCCTCGTGGTCCTCGACGAGGCCTACCGCGAGTTCATCCGGGACCCCGAGGTGCCCGACGGGGTCGACATCTACCGGGACCGGCCCAACGTCTGTGTGCTGCGGACCTTCTCCAAGGCGTACGGCCTGGCGGGGCTGCGGGTGGGCTTCGCCATCGCACACGAGCCGGTGGCGGCGGCGCTGCGCAAGACGGCGGTGCCGTTCGGCGTCAGCCAGATCGCCCAGGACGCGGCGATCGCCTCGCTGCAGGCCGAGGACGAGCTGATCGGGCGGGTCGGCTCGCTGGTCTGCGAGCGCAACCGTGTGGTGGAGGGGCTGCGGGCCCAGGGGTGGACGGTGCCCGAGACCCAGGCCAACTTCGTGTGGCTGCGTCTGGGGGAGCGGACGGTGGCGTTCGCCGAGGCGTGCGAGCAGGCGGGCGTGGTGATCCGGCCGTTCCCCGGTGAGGGTGTGCGGGTCACGGTCGGTGAGTCCGAGGCGAACGACATCTTCCTGAAGGTGGCGGAGGAGTTCCGCAAGGAGTCCTGAAGCACGCGAGCAGTCCTGAAGCTCGCAAGGAGTCCTGCAACCAGGACCAAGGAGCCGGTCCGCGACTCAGTCGTCGGCCGGCTCCACGCGTATCGGGTCGCCGTCGCGGACGGTCGCGAGCAGGCGCGGGTTCTGGTCGATCCGGCCCAGGATGTTGCACGGGCTCGCCAGGCGGCATTCGTCCCCGTGGGAGATCGGCGTGGGTCCGAAGGGGAGGGCCAGGGCGTCACCGTCGGTCCAGAAGGCGACGGTGCCGGGCTCGACCACCTGCCGGGCGTCCGTTTCACGTGAAACGGCCACACCCGTGTCGAAGTAGACCTCTTCGCCCCAGGTCCGGGCGGTGGAGGTGAGGGGCAGTGCCTTGGCGAGGGCCTGGGTGGTGGGGGTGTCGTCGAGGGTCGCGGTGAGGTGCCCCGCCGGCCAGGAGATGCGGATACCTGTGCTCATGGCCGCAAATTCAACAGACTGTTGAAGTTCTTGCCAAGGGGTTGACGTCACAGGGGACCCCCCTTCCTGGCCCGAAAAGGGGTAAGTCATAATTGCTTGTGAATGTGAACGCGTTCACAAGCGCGGGTAAGGAGTGACGACGTGGACCTGGCTCTGGCGCCGGAGACCCTGGCGCGATGGCAGTTCGGCATCACCACCGTCTACCACTTCCTGTTCGTTCCCCTGACGATCTCCCTGGCCGCACTCACCGCCGGCCTGCAGACCGCGTGGGTGCGCACGGAGAAGGAGAAGTACCTCAGGGCGACCAAGTTCTGGGGCAAGCTCTTCCTGATCAACATCGCCATGGGCGTGGTCACCGGCATCGTGCAGGAGTTCCAGTTCGGCATGAACTGGTCCGACTACTCGCGCTTCGTCGGTGACGTCTTCGGCGCCCCGCTCGCCTTCGAGGCGCTGATCGCCTTCTTCTTCGAGTCCACCTTCATCGGCCTGTGGATCTTCGGCTGGGACCGGCTGCCCAAGAAGATCCACCTCGCCTGCATCTGGATGGTCGCGATCGGCACCCTGCTGTCGGCGTACTTCATCCTCGCCGCCAACTCCTGGATGCAGCACCCCGTCGGCTACCGCATCAACGAGGACAAGGGCCGCGCCGAGCTGACCGACTTCTGGCTGGTGCTCACCCAGAACACCACCCTCAACCAGGTCTTCCACAGCTTCTCGGCCGCCTTCCTCACCGGTGGCGCGTTCATGGCCGGCATCGCCGCCTTCCACCTGATGCGGGGGAAGCACATCCCGGTGATGCGGACCTCCCTGCGGCTCGGCCTGGTCACCCTGGCCGTCGGCGGCCTGTTCACCGCCATCAGCGGAGACACCCTCGGCAAGGTCATGTACGAGCAGCAGCCGATGAAGATGGCCGCCGCCGAGGCCCTCTGGGACGGCGAGGAACCGGCGCCCTTCTCGGTGTTCGCCTACGGGGACGTCGACGAGGGCCACAACAAGGTCGCCCTGGAGATCCCGGGCCTGCTGTCCTTCCTCGCACACAGCGACTTCGAGTCGTACGTGCCCGGCATCAACGACACCAATGAGGCGCTGCAGGAGAAGTTCGGGCCCGGAGACTACAAGCCGATCGTCCCCGTCGCCTACTGGGGCTTCCGCTGGATGATCGGTTTCGGGATGGCGTCCCTCGCCCTCGGCGTGCTGGGGCTGTGGCTGACCCGGAAGAAGTTCATGCTGCCCGCGGCGTTGCGCACCGGGGAGGACGAGGTGCCGCATCTGGTGCTGTTCAGGCAGCCGCTCGGAGCCCGGCTCGGCCGCCTGTACTGGCTGCTGACGGTGTGGACCATGGCCTTCCCGCTGATCGCCAACGCCTGGGGATGGATCTTCACCGAGATGGGCCGTCAGCCCTGGGTCGTCTACGGCGTGATGCAGACCCGCGACGCCGTCTCCCCCGGCGCCTCCACGGCCGAGGTCGTCACCTCCATGTCCGTCTTCACCGCGCTGTACGCCGCCCTGGCCGTCATCGAGGTCAAGCTGCTCGCCAAGTACGTCAAGGCCGGCCCGCCCGAGCTGACCGAGAGCGACCTCAACCCGCCCACGAAGGTCGGCGGCGACCCCCGTGACGCCGACAAGCCGATGGCCTTCTCGTACTAGGCCGAGGGAGCTGCACCGCCATGGAACTGCACGACATCTGGTTCGTCCTGATCGCCGTCCTGTGGACCGGCTACTTCTTCCTGGAGGGCTTCGACTTCGGCGTCGGCATCCTCACCCGGCTGCTCGCCCGCGACCGGACCGAGAAGCGGGTGCTGATCAACACCATCGGACCGGTCTGGGACGGCAACGAGGTGTGGCTGCTCACCGCCGGCGGAGCCACCTTCGCCGCCTTCCCCGAGTGGTACGCCACGCTGTTCTCCGGCTTCTACCTGCCGCTGCTCGCCATCCTGATCTGCCTGATCATCCGGGGTGTCGCATTCGAGTACCGGGCCAAGCGGCCGGAGGAGAGCTGGCAGCGCCGGTGGGAGACCGCGATCTTCTGGACCTCGCTGATCCCGGCGTTCCTGTGGGGTGTGGCCTTCGGGAACATCGTGCGCGGGGTGAAGCTCGACGCGGACTTCGAGTACGTGGGGCACGTCTGGGAGCTGCTCAACCCCTACGCCCTGCTCGGCGGGCTGGTCACCCTGACGCTGTTCACCTTCCACGGGGCGGTGTTCACGGCGCTCAAGACCGTCGGGGAGATCCGGCAGCGGGCACGGACCATGGCGACCCGCGTGGGTCTCGTCACCGCCGCACTGGCGGCGGCCTTCCTGCTGTGGACCCAGGCCGACAAGGGCGACGGCAGCAGCCTGGTCGCTCTGGTGGCCGCCGTGGCGGCGCTGGTGGCGGCCCTGGCCGCGAACCGGGCCGGGCGCGAGGGCTGGTCGTTCGCCTTCTCCGGCGTCACCATCGTGGCCGCCGTGGCGATGCTCTTCCTGACGCTGTTCCCGAACGTCATGCCGTCCACGCTGAACGAGGACTGGAGCCTGACGGTCACCAACGCCTCCTCCAGCCCCTACACCCTGAAGATCATGACCTGGCTGGCGGTGATCGCCACCCCCGTGGTCCTGCTCTACCAGGGCTGGACGTACTGGGTCTTCCGCAAGCGGATCGGCACCCAGCACATCGCCGATCCCGTGCACTGAGGTGTGTTTCACGTGAAACCGATCGACCCGCGCCTGCTCCGCCACGCCCGTGCCACCCGCCTCTTCCTGGTCGCGGTCGTCGGCCTGGGGGCGGTCGGCGCGGGCCTGGTCATCGCCCAGGCCATGCTCATCGCCGAGACCGTGGTGGGCGCCTTCCAGCACGGCAGGTCCGCCAGTGGCCTCGCGACTCCCCTGGTGCTGCTGGCCGTGGTGGCGGTGGGCCGGGCACTGGTGGGCTGGCTGAGCGAGCTGGCGGCCCACCGGGCGAGCGCCGCGGTCAAGTCGGAGCTGCGCGGACGGCTGCTGGAGCGGGCGACCGCGCTGGGCCCCGGGTGGCTGGCCGGGCAGCGCACCGGTTCGCTGGTCGCCCTGGCCACCCGGGGCATCGACGCGCTCGACGACTACTTCTCCCGCTATCTCCCCCAGCTGGGGCTGGCCGTGGTGGTGCCGGTGGCGGTGCTGGCCAGGATCGTCACCGAGGACTGGGTCTCCGCCGCCGTCATCGTCGGCACCCTGCCGCTCATCCCGGTCTTCATGGTGCTGATCGGCTGGGCCACCCAGTCCCGGATGGACCGTCAGTGGCGGCTGCTGTCCCGGCTGTCGGGGCACTTCCTGGACGTGGTCGCCGGGCTGCCGACGCTGAAGGTGTTCGGGCGGGCCAAGGCGCAGGCGGAGTCGATCCGCCGGATCACCGCCGAGTACCGGCGGGCGACCATGCGGACCCTGCGGATCGCCTTCATCTCCTCCTTCGCGCTGGAGCTCCTCGCCACGCTGTCGGTGGCGCTGGTGGCCGTGACGATCGGCATGCGGCTGGTCCACGGCGACCTGGACCTCTACACCGGCCTGGTCATCCTGATCCTCGCGCCCGAGGCGTACCTGCCGCTGCGTCAGGTCGGCGCCCAGTACCACGCGGCGGCGGAGGGCCTTGCCGCCGCCGAGGAGATCTTCGGCGTCCTGGAGACCCCCGCCCCGGACACGAAGGGCGGGCCGGTGCCGGCCGGGGCCGTGTCCTTCGAGGGCGTGACCGTCCGCTACCCCGGCCGTTCCGCGGACGCCGTCACCGATGTGTCGTTCACCGTGGAGCCCGGCGAGACGGTCGCGCTGGTCGGGCCGAGCGGCGCGGGCAAGTCCACCCTGCTGGACGTGCTGCTGGGCTTCGTCCGTCCCGACGCGGGCCGGGTGTGCATCGGGGGAGCCGATCTCACCGGACTCGATCTCACCGAGTGGCACCGCAGGGTCGCCTGGGTGCCGCAGCGTCCGCAGTTGTTCGCCGGGACGGTCGCGGAGAACGTACGGCTGGCCCGGCCCGACGCCGACGACGACGCGGTACGGCGGGCGCTGCGGGACGCGGGGGCCTGGGACTTCGTCGCCGCGCTGCCCGAGGGCATCCACACCCCGCTCGGCGAGGACGGGTCGGGACTGTCCGCAGGGCAGCGGCAGCGCCTCGCGCTGGCCCGGGCGTTCCTCGCCGACCGGCCGGTGCTGCTGCTCGACGAGCCGACGGCCGCGCTGGACGGCGCCACCGAGGCCGAGGTCGTGGCGGCGATCCGACGGCTGGCGGCGGGCCGGACCGTGCTGCTGGTGGTGCACCGGCCCGCGCTGCTCACCCTCGCCGACCGCGTGGTGCGGCTGACGGAGCCGGGCGCCCGCGGCAGCGCCGTCCCCGCGCCGGGGACTGCTGCCCCCGTCACCGGCACACGGCACGCGGGCCGCGATCCGGAGGCCGGTACCGAGCCGACGCCCGGCCTCGCAGGGGAGCCTGTGGCGCCGGACCGCCGGGGCGGTGTCCTCGCCCGGGTCCGGGCCATGTCCGGTGCCCGGCGGGGACGGCTGGCGCTCGCGCTGCTGCTGGGCAGTCTCGCCCTGGGCAGCGCCGTGGGGCTCATGGGGACCTCCGGGTGGCTCATCTCGCGGGCCTCGCAGCAGCCGCCCGTGCTCCATCTGATGGTGGCCGTCACCGCGACCAGGGCCTTCGGTATCGGCCGGGCGGTGTTCCGGTACGCCGAGCGGCTGGTGTCGCACGACGCGGTGCTGCGGATGCTGGCCGACACCAGGGTGGCGGTCTACCGGCGGCTGGAACGGCTGGCACCCGCGGGTCTGCGCCGGGTGCGCCGCGGCGACCTGCTCTCCCGGCTGGTCGCCGATGTGGACGCGCTGCAGGACTACTGGCTGCGGTGGCTGCTGCCGGCCGGTGCGGCGGTCGTCGTGTCCGTGCTGTCCGTCGGCGTCACCGCCTGGCTGCTGCCGGAGGCGGGCGCGGCGCTCGCGGCCGGGCTGCTCGCCGCGGGAGCTGGAGTGCCGCTGCTCACCGGGGCCGTGGCCCGGCGGGCGGACCGCCGGCTGGCACCCGCGCGGGGCGCGCTGGCGACCCGGGTGACCGATCTGCTCACCGGCACCGCAGAGCTGACCGTCGCCGGGGCCCTGCCCGCACGGGCCGCCGAGGCACGGCGGGCCGATCAGGACCTCACCCGGATCGCCTCACGCGCCGCGACCGCGACCGCCCTGGGCGACGGGCTCACGGCACTGATCTCCGGACTCACCGTCACCCTGGCGGCGCTGGCCGGGGTTCAGGCGGTGGCCGCCGGACGCCTGGACGGGGTGACGCTGGCCGTCGTGGTGCTCACTCCCCTGGCCGCCTTCGAGGCCGTGCTCGGCATGCCGCTCGCCGTGCAGCACCGGCAGCGGGTGCGCCGGAGCGCCGAGCGGGTGCACGAGGTGCTGGACGCCCCCGCGCCGGTACGGGAACCGGAGTCGCCCCGGCAGGCACCCGCGACGCCGTTCCCGCTCACGGTGAAGGGACTGTCCGCGCGTCACCCCGGGCAGGACCGGGACGCCCTGACCGGACTGGACCTGACGCTGACGCCGGGGCGCAGGATCGCGGTGGTCGGGCCGTCCGGCTCCGGCAAGACGACCCTCGCCCAGGTGCTGCTGCGCTTCCTGGACCCGAGCGCGGGCTCCTACACGCTGGCCGGCGTGGACGCCCGCGCCCTGGACGGTGACGACGTACGGCGGCTGGTCGGCCTGTGCGCCCAGGACGCGCACCTCTTCGACAGCTCCGTGCGCGAGAACCTGCTGCTGGCCAGGCGGGACGCCACGGAGGACGAACTGCGCGACGCGCTCGCCCGGGCCCGGCTGCTGGACTGGGCCGACTCCCTGCCCGACGGGCTCGACACCTTGGTCGGCGAGCACGGAGCGCGGCTGTCCGGCGGCCAGCGCCAGCGGCTGGCGCTGGCCCGGGCGCTGCTCGCGGACTTCCCGGTCCTGGTGCTCGACGAGCCGGCGGAGCATCTCGACCTGCCCACGGCGGACGCGCTCACCGCCGACCTCCTGGCCGCGACCGAGGGCCGCACGACGCTGCTCATCACCCACCGCCTGGCCGGGCTGGACGCGGTGGACGAGGTGATCGTGCTGGACCGGGGGCGTGTGGTGCAGCGCGGCCCTTACGAGGAACTCGCCCTGGGGGAGGGGCCGTTGGGGGAGGTGCTGCGCAGGGAGGCCGAGGCGGACACGCTGATGACCACGCGTCAGCCCGCCGCACCCGCCTGACGCGGCATCAAGCCTTCGGCGGACGCGCCGATCGTTCGATCAGACGGCCGCATCACTGGTCCATCCGGGCAGGAGGTCCCCCGGGCGTACGACCAGAACAGGCCCCTGCGGCGGGGCCGGGTGAAGGATCGCTGTCATGCGCCTCATCCGTCGCCGTCCGCTGCTCGTCACCGTGCTGCTGTGTGCGCTGGCCGTGCTCGCCGCGCGGCCCAGTGACGGCGACGGCGCCCACGCCCCCGGCCACGGGGCCCCCACCAGCGTCAGCGCCCGGGTGGCCAAGCTGTACGCGGAGGCCGCGGCGGCGACCCGCCGGTACGAGGCCGGGCAGCGCCAGGCGGCCAGGCAGCGGTCGGAGGCACAGCGGCTGGAGAAGCTGCTGGACCGCGAGCGGCGGGAGATCGCCGTGCTGCGCCAGGACCTCGGGCGGCTCGCCCGGTCCCAGTACCGCAACGGCGGCGGGCTGCCGCTGACCGCCCAGATGATCCTCGCCGACGACCCCGAGGAGCTGATGCGCGGTCAGCGGGTGTTCTCCCAGGCGAATCTGGCGCTCGACAACGCGCTGGAGAAAAGTGCCCGTGCCGAGTCCCGGCTCGCCCGTGACGAGGCGAGGGCCGCGGTGGCCTGGAAGAAGCTGGAGAAGCGCAACCGGCAGCTCGTTGATCTGAAGCGGGACATCGAGCAGAAGCTGGAGACGGCGCGCTGGCAGCTGCAGGGGCAGGCGGACGCCTCGGTGGCGGCCGGCTCCTGCCGGGGCGCGGTGCGGCTCGACCAGCCGGAGATGAACTTCACCGACCCCTGGGTGGCGCCGGTGGAGACCTATGAGCTGTCGGCGTCCTACGGCAGCGGCGGCGCGCGGTGGGCCCACCGGCACACCGGGCAGGACTTCGCGGTGCCGATCGGCACACCGGTGCGGGCGGTGGGCCAGGGGAAGGTGGTGAGGGTGTCCTGCGGAGGCGCCTTCGGCATCGAGATCGTGATCCAGCACGCGGGCGGCTACTACACGCAGTACGCCCACCTGGCCTCGGTCGCCGTCGACCAGGGGGAGCACGTCGCACCGGGGCAGTGGATCGGCCAGTCCGGGACCAGCGGGAACTCCACCGGGCCGCATCTGCACTTCGAGGTGCGGGTCACCCCGGAGATGGGCTCGGCGGTGAACCCGGTCTCGTGGCTGGCCCACCGCGGGGTGTCGCTCTGAGCAGCCCCCGACCAGGCCCGGCCTCAGCCTTGCGCGGCCCGCTGATCAGCCGTGTTCGGCGAGCAGCTGTTCGATCACCACGGCCACGCCGTCGTCGTTGTTGGCGACCGTGCGGCCCGAGGCGGCGGCGAGGACGTCCGGATGGGCGTTGCCCATCGCGTAGGAGCGGCCCGCCCAGGTCAGCATCTCCACGTCGTTGGGCATGTCCCCGAAGGCGACGACCTCCTCGTGCGATATGCCGCGCTCGGCGCAGCACAGGGCGAGGGTGCTGGCCTTGGACACGCCCGGTCCGCTGATCTCCAGCAGGGCGCTGGGGCTGGAGCGGGTGACGGTGGCGCGGTCGCCGATCGCGACCCGGGCCAGGGTGAGGAAGGCGTCGGGATCCAGCTCGGGGTGGTAGGCGAGGATCTTGAGCACCGGCTCACCGGCGGCCTGGGAGTCCGGTGCCAGCAGCTCCTCGGCGGGGGCGAGGGCGTCCGGGATCTCCATGTGCAGCTTCGGGTAGTCGGGCTCCTGGTAGAAGCCGTAGGTCTGCTCCACGGCGTAGAGCGTGCCGGGTGCGGCCTCGCGCAGCAGCCGTACGGCGTCCAGCGCGTTCTCGCGGGCCAGCTCCCGCACCTTGACGAAGCGGTGCTCGCCGGGGCCGCCGTGCAGGTCGACGACGGCGGCGCCGTTGCCGCAGATGGCGAGGCCGTGGCCGTGGACGTGTTCACTGACGACGTCCATCCAGCGGGCGGGGCGGCCGGTGACGAAGAAGACCTCGATGCCTGCCTTCTCGGCGGCGGCCAGCGCGGCGACGGTGCGCGGGGACACCGACTTGTCGTCGCGCAGCAGAGTGCCGTCGAGGTCGGTGGCGATGAGCCGCGGTGGAGTGGCGAAAACCGGGGTCACGGGCTGTCGGGTCGCTGAGGTCACCCGGCCATTGTCCCGCATATGCCCGCACGGCCGTGCGGATCTCCGCACATCTGAGTGGTTACTCCCGTCACCACGCGGCAGCGTGCCGCCACTCCCTGGGGCCGTCGGCGGCACGCTTCTACCCCCTTGATGACGCCGGCGCCCGGAGGGCTCACGGAAGCTGTGCGGCCGCCTCGGTGGCGATGCGCTCGAAGACCTTCTGGTCCACGGCGAAGTCCGAATCCGGGATGGGCCAGTGGAGCACGATCTCGGTGAAGCCCAGCTCGGCGTGCCGGCCCGCGAAGTCGACGAAGGCGTCCAGGGACTCCAGCGGACGGTTCCGGTCCGGGGTGAACCCGGTGAGCAGGATCTTCTCGAGCGCGGCGGCGTCCCGCCCGATCTCCGCGCAAGCGTCGGCCAGCCGCTCCGTCTGCCTGCGAAGGGCCTGGACCGACTGCTCGGGGGTGCCGTGCTCGTACAGCTTCGGGTCGCCCGTGGTCACCCATGCCTGCCCGTACCGTGCCGCCAGCCGCATGCCGCGCGGTCCGGTGGCGGCCACCGCGAACGGCAGCCGGGGCTGCTGCACACAGCCGGGGATGTTGCGTGCCTCGTGCGCCGCGTAGTGGTCGCCCTCGTACGACACCGAGTCCTCGGTGAGCAACCGGTCGAGCATGCCGATGAACTCGGCGAAGCGGTCGGCCCGCTCGCGCGGGGTCCACGGCTCCTGACCCAGCACGGTGGCGTCGAAGCCGGTGCCGCCCGCTCCTATGCCGAGGGTGATGCGTCCGCGGGAGATGTCGTCGAGGGAGATGAGCTCCTTGGCGAGGGTGACCGGGTGCCGGAAGTTGGGCGAGGTGACCAGGGTGCCGAGCCGCATCCGCTCCGTCACGCACGCCGCGGCGGTCAGAGTGGGGACGGCACCGAACCAGGGGCCGTCCCGGAAGCTGCGCCAGGACAGGTGGTCGTAGGTGTATCCGGCGTGGAAGCCGAGCTCCTCGGCCCGTTCCCAGCTCGCGCGGCTGCCCTCGTGCCAGCGGCGGTAGGGGAGGATCACGGTGCTCAGGCGCAGACTCATGACCCCGAGCCTAAGTGCCGTCACCTGTTTCACGTGAAACGGTCACGGTCCCCGGCGTCGCCGGGCGAGCGGTCACCGCACCCGGCCGCTGAGCCAGGGAGTCAGGGCGATCATCGGGACGTACTCCTTGTGCGTCCGGTCGCCGGGCAGCGGCACGATCAGGAAGTAGCCGGGCAGAAAGCGGCGGGCCTTGACGTAGGCCAGGCCGTCGAAGAGGGAGCGGAGGAAGGCGGGCACGTCGTCGCGGGGGATGTCCGGGCACTCGACGCCCTCGACATCGATCAGCGCGTCGTCCTCCGGATACAGCCGCACGCCCACCCGGGGCAGGCCGCCGAACTCGACGAGCGCCTCGTGGGGGAGCGAGCCGTCCGGGTCGGTGACGACGCCGACGCCGGCGGCCGTACGGCGCGAGGTCTGGTCGGCTCCGATGTCATGGCTGACCCGGATCTCGCGTCCGTATGTCTCCGCGAGCTCCTTCAGCACGGTCACGGCGGCTTCTGTGGTCGGCAAGTGGTCCATACCACTGATCATGCCGCAGGATCGTCGGGGAACCGCAGGTAGCGGGGCGGCACCGCCTGGGTCAGCCACACGCCGTTCGCGCTCACCCGGAAGACATGACCGTTCCGGTGCATGGCCCCCGCCTCCACGGTGAGCACCACCGGGCGACCCCTGCGGGCCCCCACCCGCGTGGCGGTCTCGGTGTCGGCGGACAGGTGCACGTCGTGCCGGGCCATGGGCCGCAGGCCCTCCGCCCGGATCGCCGCCAGATGGCGGGCCACCGTGCCGTGGTAGAGGAGCCGCGGAGGGGTGGCCGGCGGCAGCCCGAGGTCGACCTCGATGCTGTGGCCCTGATGGGCCCGGATGCGGTTGCCCTCGACGGTGAAGCGCCGCTTGTCGTTGACGGCGACCACATGGTCCAGCTCCTCCCGGGTGAACCGGAAGCCATGGGCGGCCGCCGCGGCGATCAGCGCGTCGATCTCCACCCAGCCGCCCTCGTCGGGCACCAGCCCGATCCGTTCCGGGTGGTGGCGCAGGTGCTTGGCGATGTACTTGGCGATGTACTTGGCGATGTACTTGGACACCCGCACGGTGCGTCTCTCGTCCATCCCCTCAGCTTGCCGGGAGAGACGCACATCACGCGATTGATGTCGCCCGAGAGGTTTGATCCACAGTCAACTCGGTTTATCCACAGGTGATTTGGGCTTCCCTGTGGACAGCCCTCGCAGTCCAGTCGCGCGCTCTCCGGGGGACTCAGTCACACCGGCGGCCTCACCCGCGCCACCCTGCGCAGCACCCCCGGTGCCCATCGCTTCAGCGCATGGGCCACCCGGGCCTCGGCGGTCACCGGGACCACCGCCTGATTGCGCACCACCGCCCGCAGGATCGCGTCCGCGACCTTCTCCGGCGGGTAGTTGCGCAGCCCGTACAGGCGGGCCGCCCGCCTCCGCAGCCGCCGCTGCTCCTCGGCGTCCGCGCCCGCGAAGCGCGCCGTGGAGGTGATGGCCGTGTTGACGAAGCCGGGGCAGATCGCCGTCACGCCGATGCCCCGCCCGGCGAGCTCCGCGCGCAGGCTCTCGCTGAGCATCAGCACCCCCGCCTTGGAGGTGCCGTACGCAGGCAGGGCCCGGGTCGGCAGGAAGGCCGCCGCCGAGGCGACGTTGACGATGTGGCCGCCCTGCCCGCGCTCCGCCATCCGCCGGCCGAACAGCCGGCAGCCATGGATCACCCCCCACAGATTGACGTCGAGGACCTGCTTCCAGTCCTCCGGGGTGGTGTCGAAGAAGGAGCCGCCGAGTCCGATGCCGGCGTTGTTGACCAGGACGTCCACCACCCCGTACTCCGCAGTGACCCGGTCCGCGAGCTTCTCCATGACCTGCTCGTCGGACACGTCCGCCGGCTCCGCCCAGGCCGCCGGGGCACCGGCCCGGCGGGCGTCCTCGGCGGTGCGGGCGGCGGAGTCCGGGTCGCGGTCGACGGCCACCACCCGCGCGCCCGCCCTCGCGAACGCCAGCGCCGTCGCCCGCCCGATGCCGCTCCCGGCGCCGGTGACCAGCACCAGCTGCCCGCCGAAGCGGTCGGCGTACCGGCCCTGTGCCGCCACCCGGGTCCGGCCGGCCTCCACCGAGGTGATGAAGTCGGTGATCCACACCGCCAGCTGGTCGGGGCGGGTGCGCGGTATCCAGTGCCGGGCCGGCAGCGTCCGCCGGGTCAGCTGCGGCACCCACTGCTCCAGCCCGTCGTAGAGCCGCTCGGACAGGAACGCGTCGTCCAGCGGCGTGATCAGCTGCACCGGCGCATGCGCATACGCGTCGGGCCGCGGCCTGCGCAGCCGGGCGCGGACGTTGTCCCGGTAGAGCCACGCCCCGTGGGCCGCGTCGGACGGCAGCGACGAGGTCGGGTAGCCGCCGCCGGGGGCCTTCTCCATCCGCGCCAGGATGCGCGGCCAGGCCTTCCCCAGCGGCCCCCGCCAGGCCAGTTCGGGCAGCACCGGGGTGTGCAGCGCGTACACGTACCAGGACTTGGCGCCCTGGCCGAGCAGCTGCCCGACCCGACGTGGGGTGGGGCGCCTCAGGCGCCGGTCGATCCAGTGGCCGAAGTGGTCGAGGGACGGCCCGGACATGGAGGTGAAGGAGGCGATCCGGCCCTTGGTGCGCGCCACCGTGGTGAACTCCCAGCCCTGCACCGAACCCCAGTCGTGCCCCACCAGGTGCACCGGCCGGTCCGGGCTGACCGCTTCGGCGACGGCCAGGAAGTCGTCGGTGAGCTTCTCCAGGGTGAACCCTCCGCGCAGCGGACGCGGTGCCGTGGACCGGCCGTGCCCCCTGACGTCGTACGCCACCACGTGGAAGCGCTCGGCGAGACGCGGCGCCAGCTCGGACCACACCTCCTTGCTGTCGGGGTAGCCGTGCACCAGCACCACCGTCGGCCGTCCGGGCTCGCCCAGCTCGGCCACGCACAGCTCGACCCCGCCCGTACGCACCCGGCGCTCCCGCGCACCGGCCAGGCTGCTCTCCGCTGTCCCCGCCGTCCCTGCCATCCCCGCCCTCCCCGCCATCCCCGGCCCCCTTCGCCACGCGTCCGCAACGCGGTGTGAGCGGACGCGACTGCCGCGAATCTGGCAGTAGTTGGACAAGACGTCAACAGCGCCCCCTGCAGGCACGTACGACTCCCCTACGGGAACGTACGACTCCAGATGGACCCCAAGACGGCTCTCCGGTCTGACGACCGGGGTGGTACGGGTCACTACCGTCGAGGACGTGACTGTGATCGCGACCGAAAGCCTGAGCAAGCGGTACCCGAGGGTGACCGCTCTTGACCGGCTCTCCGTGGACATCGGGCCCGGTGTGACCGGACTCGTCGGAGCCAATGGAGCCGGCAAGTCCACTCTGATCAAGATTCTCCTTGGTCTCTCCCCCGCCACCGAGGGCCGTGCCGCAGTGCTCGGACTCGACGTCGCCACCAAGGGCGCCGCCATCCGGGAGCGGGTCGGCTACATGCCGGAGCACGACTGCCTGCCGCCGGACGTGTCGGCGACCGAGTTCGTCGTCCACATGGCCCGCATGTCGGGGCTGCCGCCCACCGCCGCCCGCGAACGCACCGCGGACACGCTGCGCCACGTCGGCCTGTACGAGGAGCGCTACCGCCCCATCGGCGGCTACTCCACCGGCATGAAGCAGCGCGTGAAGCTGGCTCAGGCCCTGGTGCACGACCCGCAGCTGGTTTTCCTGGACGAGCCGACCAACGGCCTCGACCCGGTCGGCCGCGACGAGATGCTGGGCCTGATCCGCCGGATCCACACCGACTTCGGCATCTCGGTCCTGGTCACCTCCCACCTGCTGGGCGAGCTCGAGCGCACCTGCGACCACGTCGTCGTCATCGACGGCGGCAAGCTGCTGCGCTCCAGCTCCACCACCGACTTCACCCAGACCACCACCACCCTCGCGATCGAGGTCACCGACACCGACGAGCACCCGGACGGCACCCGCGCGGTGCGCGAGGCGCTCCAGGCGCGCGGGGTGAGCGTCGAGGACGGCAGCGGACTGCCGGGTGCCGGACACATCCTGCTGCTCACCGCGCAGGGCGAGGAGACCTACGACCTGGTCCGCGACGTGATCGCCGACCTGGGCCTCGGCCTGGTGCGCATGGAGCAGCGCCGGCACCACATCGCCGAGGTCTTCACCACCAGCGACGAGCAGCGGAAGGAGGCGGTCGGCCATGGCGGCTGAGCAGTCCCTGCGGACACCCGCCACCCCTGCGGGTGACACCCGTATCCACAACATCGGCTACCGCTCCTACGACGGACCCCGTCTCGGCCGCGCCTACGCCCGCCGCTCGCTGTACTCGCAGTCGCTGCGCGGCGCCTACGGCCTCGGCCGCTCGGTGAAGTCCAAGGTGCTGCCGATGCTGCTGTTCGTGGTGATGTGCGTGCCGGCCGCGATCATGGTGGCCGTCGCCGTGGCCACCAAGGCCAAGGACCTGCCCGTCGACTACACCGAGTACGCGATCATCATGCAGGCCGTGATCAGCCTGTACGTCGCCTCGCAGGCACCGGTGGCCGTCTCGCGCGACCTGCGCTTCAAGACCGTCCCGCTGTACTTCTCGCGGCCGATCGAGACCGCCGACTATGTGCTCGCCAAGTTCGCCGCGCTGGCCTCGGCCCTGTTCGCCCTCACGGCCGCACCCCTGCTGGTGCTGTATCTGGGCGCGCTGCTCGCCAAGCTCGACTTCACCGACCAGACCAAGGGATTCGCTCAGGGAATCGTCTCCGTGGCACTGCTCTCGCTGCTTCTCGCCGGCATCGGCCTGGTCATCGCCGCCGTCACCCCGCGGCGCGGCTTCGGCATCGCGGCCGTAATCGCGGTCCTGACCATCTCCTACGGCGCGGTCTCCACGCTCCAGGCGATCGCGGACGCCCAGGGCAGCGACGGCTCCATCGCCTGGATCGGCCTGTTCTCGCCGATCACCCTCATCGACGGGGTGCAGACCGCCTTCCTCGGGGCCACGTCCACCTTCCCCGGCGGGGTCGGCCCGGACAGCACCGAGGGCGTGGTCTACGTCCTGTTCACCCTCGGTCTGATCGCCGCGTGCTACGGACTCCTCGTGCGCCGCTACAAGAAGGTGGGCCTGTGACCACGCTCTCCATCGACCACGTCTCCCGCTGGTTCGGCAACGTGGTCGCCGTCAACGACATCACCATGACCATCGGCCCCGGCGTGACCGGCCTGCTCGGCCCCAACGGCGCCGGGAAGTCCACCCTCATCAACATGATGGCGGGCTTCCTCGCCCCCTCCACCGGCACCGTCACCCTCGACGGACAGCAGGTGTGGCGCAACGAGGCCATCTACCAGCACATCGGCATCGTCCCCGAGCGCGAGGCGATGTACGACTTCCTCACCGGCCGCGAGTTCGTCCTCGCCAACGCCGAGCTGCACGGCCTGGGCGCCAAGGCGGCGCAGAAGGCGCTCGCCACGGTCGAGATGGAGTACGCCCAGGACCGCAAGATCGCCACGTACTCCAAGGGCATGCGCCAGCGCGTGAAGATGGCCTCGGCGCTGGTCCACGAGCCCTCGCTGCTGCTGCTCGACGAGCCGTTCAACGGCATGGACCCGCGCCAGCGCATGCAGCTGATGGACCTGCTGCGGCGCATGGGCGACGAGGGCCGCACGGTGCTGTTCTCCTCCCACATCCTCGAGGAGGTCGAGCAGCTCGCCCGGCACATCGAGGTGGTGGTGGCCGGCCGGCACGCGGCCAGCGGCGACTTCCGCAAGATCCGCCGTCTGATGACCGACCGTCCGCACCGCTACCTGGTGCGCTCCAGCGACGACCGCGCCCTGGCCGCGGCGCTGATCGCCGACCCGTCCACCTCCGGCATCGAGGTCGACCAGGCGGAGGGCGCGCTGCTCATCCAGGCCGTGGACTTCGGCCGCTTCACGGCGCTGCTGCCGAGGGTGGCCCGCGACCACGGCATCCGGCTGCTCACCGTCTCGCCGTCGGACGAGTCGCTCGAGTCCGTCTTCTCGTATCTCGTCGCGGCGTAGGAGGCCGAAGATGTACGACCCCACAGTCGCCCGGCTCACCTACCGGGCCCTGCTCGGCCGCCGCCGGGCCCTCATCCTGGGCGCGCTGCCCCTGCTGCTCCTGCTGATCGCGTTCGCGGTGCGGGGCCTGGCCGGAGCCGACGACCAGACCGCGGCCGACCTGCTGGGCGGGCTGGCGCTCGCCACCATGGTGCCGCTCATCGGTGTCATCGCCGGCACCGGTGCGATCGGCCCGGAGATCGACGACGGCTCGGTGGTGTATCTGCTGTCCAAGCCGGTCAAACGGCCCACGATCATCTTCACCAAGCTGATCGTCGCCATCGCCGTGACCATGGTCTTCTCTGCGGTGCCCACCCTGATCGCGGGCTTCGTCCTCAACGGCAACGGGCAGCAGATCGCGGTCGCCTACACCGTGGCGGCGCTGGTCGCCTCCATCGCCTACGCCGCTCTGTTCCTGCTGCTCGGCACGGTCTCCCGGCACGCGGTGGTGTTCGGTCTGGTGTACGCGCTGGTGTGGGAGGCGCTGTTCGGCTCCCTGGTGCCCGGCGCCCGCACGCTGAGCGTCCAGCAATGGTCGCTGGCCGTGGCGCAGAAGGTCGCCGGGGGCGATCTGATCACCTCCGACGTGGGCCTGACCACCGCGACGGTGCTGCTGGCCGCGGTCACCGTGCTGGCGACCTGGTTCGCCGGCCAGAAGCTGCGCACCCTGACCCTCGCCGGGGAGGAGTGACCCGGGACTGCGTCAGTACCGCGCCGGGGCGCCGCCGATCACGGTGACGCCCCGGCGCGGTTCCGTCGGCCCTGCGGCGCGGTTTCCGTGGATTTATTCGGTGGCGTCCGGCACGGCCGGCCGGGCAGAGTGGTTCTTGTCCAGCGCCGGTGAGGATCCGGCGCCCCCGCACTGGGAGAGGAGCGGGACGATGTCCATGCACGGCAGTACGTCCTGCTCCCGTCAGGGCAGCCCGCGGCGGACTCCGGAGTAGTCCCTACCGCTCCGTCGAGACCGCACCCCACGGGAGCTGCCCGGGGCGGCCGCTTCGAGCACGCGAGTCGCACCTCGCGTGGGCCGCCCACCCGGAGGATTGGCCGAGTGGCAAGGCACTGGCCCTGCGCTGCGCTCCACCAGAGGCAGGCCACGGTCGGGCTGAAGAGCCCGCGCACGTTCGATCCGTGCATCCTCCGCCGATGAACGAGCCGACCGCCGATGACCGGGCCGACCGCCGATGATCCGAGCGGCGCCGCTGATCGCGGGCGGTACCGCTGACCCCGGCCGGTTGAGCGATTCCGGCCGGGGTCAGCGGTACCGGCTGGTTCAGCGTTCCTTGCCGGTTCAGCCCAGCAACTGCTCCAGCACGACGGCCACGCCGTCCTCGTCGTTGGACGACGTCACCTGATCGGCCACCGCGCGCAGTTCCGCATGGGCGTTGGCCATCGCCACACCGTGTCCGGCCCAGGCGAACATCGGGATGTCGTTCGGCATGTCCCCGAAGGCGATCGTCTCCGGGGCCTTCACCCCGAGCCGGCGCGCCGCCAGCGACAGCCCCGTGGCCTTGGACAGGCCCAGCGGCAGCAGCTCCACGATGCCCTCGCCCGCAAGCGTCACGGTGACGAACCCGCCCGCGGTCCGCTCGGCCGCCTCGGCCAGCTCGTCGTCGCTCAGCGTCGGGTGCTGGATGTAGAGCTTGTTCAGCGGCGCGGACCACAGGTCCGAGGCGTCCGTGAACGGGGTCGCGGGCAGCCCGCCCACCACCTCGTAACCGGGCCCGACCAGCACCTCGCCGTCCAGCCCGTCCCGGCTCGCCGCCAGATGCAGCGGGCCGACCTCCGCCTCGATCTTGGCCAGGGCCACCCCGGCGAGCTGCCGGTCCAGGGTGACCGAGGTCAGCAGGCGCCGGGCCCCGGCGTCGTACACCTGGGCGCCCTGACCGCAGACGGCGAGGCCCTGATAGCCGAGGTCGTCGAGGACGGGGCGGGTCCAGGGGACCGCGCGGCCGGTGACGACGATGTGCGCCGCGCCCGCCGCCGCTGCCGCGGCGAGCGCGTCACGGGTGCGCCGGGTCACCGATCCGTCGGAGCCGAGCAGCGTTCCGTCGAGGTCAGTGGCGACCAGCCGGTACGGGAACGGCGACGGAGCGCTGCTCACTTGGCGACCGGTTCCAGCAGCTCCCGCCCGCCCAGGTAGGGACGCAGCACCTCGGGCACCCGTACGGAGCCGTCGGGCTGCTGGTGGTTCTCCAGGATCGCCACGATGGTGCGCGGCACGGCGCACAGGGTGCCGTTGAGCGTGGCCAGCGGCCGCACGGTCTTGCCGTCCCGCATGCGGATCTGCAGGCGGCGCGACTGGAACTCGGTGCAGTCGGAGGTGGAGGTCAGCTCGCGGTACTTGCCCTGCGTCGGGATCCACGCCTCGCAGTCGTACTTGCGGGCGGCCGAGGAGCCCAGGTCGCCCGAGGCGACGTCGATCACGCGGAACGGCAGCTCGAGCGAGGTCAGCCACTGCTTCTCCCACTCCAGCAGCCGCCGGTGCTCCTCCTGCGACTCCTCGGGAGCGACGAAGGAGAACATCTCGACCTTGTCGAACTGGTGCACCCGGAAGATGCCGCGGGTGTCCTTGCCGTGCGAGCCGGCCTCGCGGCGGAAGCACGGGGAGAAGCCGGCGTAGCGCAGCGGCAGCCGGTCGGCGTCGATGATCTCGTCCATGTGGTACGCGGCGAGCGGTACCTCGGAGGTGCCGACCAGGTAGAGGTCGTCCTTGTCGAGGTGGTAGACGTCCTGCGCCGCCTGGCCGAGGAAGCCGGTGCCGGCCATCGACCGGGGGCGGACCAGCGCCGGGGTCAGCATCGGCGTGAAGCCGGCCGCGGTGGCCTGCGCGATGGCCGCGTTCACCAGCGCCAGCTCCAGCAGGGCGCCCACGCCGGTGAGGAAGTAGAAGCGGGAACCGGAGACCTTGGCGCCGCGCTCGACGTCGATGGCGCCGAGGATCTGGCCGAGCTCCAGATGGTCCTTGGGCTCGAAGCCCTCGGCGGCGAAGTCACGGATGGTGCCGTGCGTCTCCAGGGTGACGAAGTCGTCCTCGCCGCCGACGGGCACGTCGGGGTGGACGATGTTGCTCAGCTTGAGCAGCAGCTCCTGCGTCTCCTGGGCCGCGGCGTCACGGTCGGCGTCGGCCGCCTTGACGTCGGCCTTGAGCTGCTCCGCCTTCCTCAGCAGCTCGGCCTTCTCGTCGCCGGTCGCCTTGGGGATGAGCTTGCCGAGCGCCTTCTGCTCGGCGCGCAGCTCGTCGAAGCGGACGCCGGACGACCTGCGCCTCTCGTCGGCAGACAGGAGGGCGTCGACGAGCGCGACGTCCTCTCCACGGGCGCGCTGAGAAGCGCGCACACGGTCGGGGTCCTCACGAAGCAGGCGAAGGTCAATCACGGCTCAAGGCTACCGGTGCGGACCGACGGCTCTCGACTCACTATTGCCGCGGCACCGATTACATCCCGTTATGAGCGAAATGCGCACTGTGGTCCGTGGGGTCAAGGAAATGGCGGCGCCGCCCGGAAAGGGTAAGTGCGAGTATGCGGGTTGACCGGAATTCCTTGGCCGTGAGGGCACTGGGCGGCCGGTTGTCCACAGGTCCGGGGGTGATCCGGAAAGTTATCCACAGGGTGTGGGGAAGAACTGTGGACGTCGGAATTGATCACTCCGAATCCCTTGATCGAACGCGAGGATTCCCTGGACAAAGGCCCTTTACCCCCACTTTCGAGTGGAAAGGAGTAGCTCCAAAGGGTTGACCAAGGGAAAAGGCTGGACGAAGGGTGATCTGCGGGATGGTGAGCGTGATCGTGCCCCAAAGGGTGATTTGTCGACCGAAGGTACCTTCGGTGTCGACTTGTCCCCAGGTCGAGAAGCGGACCTGTGGATAACTCCTGTGGACAACCCAAAATCAGCAGGTAGCACCGCTCGGAGCCGCCGCGCGGGGCCCGGTTCCGCACCCCGTCGGTCTGGCTCAGAGGGTCAGAACCTGCCGTCCTGGCACCGCGCCACCCAGTCCGCCGCCGCGGCGAACTCCTCGTCCGAGGTCCCCGGCAGCAGCGGGCGCACCTCCTCGGGGCGCACATCCGCCCGCGGGTACGAGCCGAGGAAGCGCACCTGCAGGCAGATCCGCTTCAGCCCCATCAGCGCCTCGGCCACCCTGCGGTCCGAGATATGGCCCTCGGCGTCGATGCAGAAGCAGTAGTTGCCGATGCCCGCGCCCGTCGGCCGGGACTGCAGCAGCATCAGGTTGATGCCGCGGGTGGCGAACTCGCCCAGCAGATCACGCAGGCCGCCGGGATGGTCGTCGCGCTGCCACAGCACCACGGAGGTCTTGTCGGCACCGGTCCGCGCCGCAGGCCGGGCCGGCCTGCCGACCAGCACGAACCGGGTCTGCGCGTTCTCCGCGTCGTGGATGTTGGTCTCCAGGGCCTCCAGGCCATAGCGGGAGGCGGCGAACTCACCGGCGAAGGCCGCGTCGTAACGGCCCTCCTGCACCAGCCGGGCACCGTCCGCGTTGGAGGCGGCGGACTCCCAGACGGCGTCCGGGAGATTGGCCTTCAGCCAGTTGCGGACCTGCGGCTGGGCGGCCGGGTGGGCCGTCACCGTCTTGATGTCCGACAGCTTGGTGCCGGGCCGCACGAGCAGCGCGAAGGCGATCGACAGCAGCACCTCGCGGTAGATCATCAGCGGGGCGCCGGCGACCAGCTCGTCGAGCGTGGTGGTGATGCCGCCCTCGACGGAGTTCTCGATCGGCACGAACGCCGCCTCCGCCTCACCGGCGCGCACCGCGTCCAGCGCGGACTGCACGGACACATAGGGGACCAGCTCCCGGGTGGCGGCCTCGGGAAGCGTGCGCAGGGCGACCTCGGTGAAGGTGCCTTCGGGACCGAGATAGGCATAGCTCGCGGGCATGACCTCACCCTAATGGGCCCACGCCCGTGACGGCTCGACATGACCTCTCCGGGGTGACAGACAGGCGCTTCAGCCCTCCAGCAGGCGCTGCCCCACGTACTCTCCCTCCGCCGCGCCGCCCGGCACCGCGAACAGCCCGCTCGCCTCATGCCGGATGTACGGCGACAGCGCGTCCCCGCGGTCCAGCTTGCGCTGGACCGGCACGAAACCGCGCAGCGGATCGGCCTGCCAGCAGATGAACAGCAGCCCCGCGTCCGGCACCCCGTCCGCGTCGATCCCGTCGTGATACGAGAACGGGCGCCGGAGCATTGCCGCCCCGCCGTTCTGGTCGGGCCGGGTGATCCGGGCGTGGGCGTTGTAGGGGACGACGAGATTGCCCTCGGCGTCCGTCTTCTCCAGGTCCATCTCCGAGGTCTCGGTTCCACCGGAGAGCGGGGCGCCGTCGGACTTGCGGCGCCCGATGACGTTCTCCTGCTCCTTGAGCGACAGCTTCTCCCAGTCATCGAGCAGCATGCGGATCCGGCGCACGACCGCGTAGGAGCCGTTCGCCATCCAGGCGGGCTCGCCGTCCTCCGGGACGAAGATCCGCTTCTCGAAGTCGGGGTCGGAGGGCTTGGGGTTGCGGGTGCCGTCGATCTGGCCCATCAGATTGCGGGCGGTCATGGGGTGGGCGGTGGCACCCGGAGTGCGGTTGAAGCCGTTCATCTGCCAGCGCACCCGGGCGGCCGAGCCCGCGTCCTTCTGGATCGCGCGCAGGGCGTGGAAGGCGACCAGCGCGTCATCGGCGCCGATCTGCACCCACAGGTCGCCGTTGCTGCGCGCCTTGTCGAGGTGATCGGAGGAGAACTCCGGCAGCGGGTCCAGGGCTGCCGGGCGCTGCTTCTCCAGCCCGGTGCGGCCGAAGAAGCTGTGCCCGAAACCGAAGGTCACGGTCAGCCCGGAGGGACCGGCGTCACGGGCCACATCCGTGTCGCCGTGCGCCGCCGGCTCCCCGGCCATCAGCCGCCGGGCCGTGTCCGACCAGCGGCGCATCAGCGCGGCGGCCTCCTTGCGGCCGGCGCCCGGCGCCAGGTCGAAGGCGATCAGATGGCCACGGGCCTGGAGTCCTTCGGTGATGCCGGGCTGGTGTTTCACGTGAAACGGCACCCGGCGCTCTCCCACCGACGACAGCGGGGTCGACGCCCCGGCCGGTGCGGAGGTGTATCCCACGGCACCGCCCGCCGCGCCGAACACAAGGCCCGTCGCCCCGGCGGTGCCCAGCAGCCGGCGCCGCGAGATCCCATGACCCGCGGCCTGCGTGGCGGTGCCCTCCTCGGGGGCGTCCGGAGCCGTCTGGGAAGTGGACTGGTCAGCCATGGCGGTTCAGCCGATCTGCGTGTTCTTGGAGACGGTCACCTGGTCGATGTCGGAGGTCCGCACGGTCGCCTCGATCTTCCAGTCGCCGGCCATGGGGATCTGCACCCCGCTCGCGGACCAGTGTCCGGTGGAGAGGTGATCGGGGACGACCGGCAGCGGCCCGATGTCCTTGGCCTCCAGGGTGAAGGCGATCTTCACCTCGGGGATGTCGTAGGGCTTGCCGTCGGGACGCTCCACATAGACGTGCACGGCGTTGCTGCCCACCTGCGCCGGGTCCAGGTCGATGGTCACCACGCCCTTGCCGTCCTTGCCGCCCGTGTCGAACGGCATGTTCAGCGTGACCGCGCCGGACCCCTGACCGGAGGCGGCGGACGACGAGGAGGCGGCTGAGGTCGCGGCCGCGGCTTCCTGCACGGTGCGCCCCGGCTCGGTCTGCGTCAGAACGGTGGTCACGGCGAGCAGGACGAGGGCGACTCCCGCCTCCGCGAGCACGGAGCGACGCAGACCGGAGCGGTTGGGGTCGGCGTCCCGCAGCCGCTTCTGCCGGGCCGCCTCCATCGCGGCCCGCTGCCGGGCGAGCTGCGCGGCCCGCACGGAGGCGGCATCGCTGCCCGCCTTTCCGGCGGGCGCGGCGTTCTTCCGGGCGTTGCCCTCGGCGGCAGAGCTGCTGCCCGCGTCGGCTTCGCTCGCGGAGTCGTCGCCCGCACCGGCCTCACCCGAGGAGCTCGTGCCATCGCCGGCCTCCCCGGACGTGCCCTTGTTCTCGCCGGCCTTACCCGCACCGGCTCCGGCGGTACCGCCCTCGACCGCACTGCCCCTGGCCGCACCCTTGCCCGTGCCGCCCCCCTTCGCCACAGCGCCCGCGGGCTCCTTGGCCTCATCGGTCTCCTCGGCCTCCTCCCGCCGGGCCGGGGCGGGCCGGGTCTCCGCCAGCCGGGCCGTCCACGTCCGTGAGACATAGGCGATCCCGACGAGCACCGCCACCAGGCTGATCTTCGCCAGCAGCAGCTGCCCGTACCGCGTGTCGGTGAACGCCGACCAGGACCCGAGCTGACGCCAGCTCTGGTAGATCCCGGTGACGGCCAGGACGATCACGCTGCCGAAGGCCAGCCGGGAGAAGCGCCGGACCGCGTCCCGGCCGACCGGGGTCTCGGCCGGCGCCCGGTAGAGCGCCACGAGCAGGGCGGTGAGCCCGCCGAGCCAGGCGGCGACGGCCAGCAGATGGATCACGTCGACCGGCATGGCGATGCCCGGCTGGAGCCCGGTGGAGGCGTGCTCGGACAGCGCCCAGCTCGCCGCGAGACCGGCCGCCACCACCGTGCCGCCGATCGCCAGACCGAAGGCCAGATCCCGCTTCTCCTCGTCCTCCCGCTTGTCGTACGCGCCGAAGAGCACCGCGATGAACAGCGCCGCCGCCGCGAGCAGCAGCAGCCGGGACACCAGTGCCGCACCCGTCTTGGTCTGCAGTACCTCACCGAGCAGCGACAGGTCGAAGACGTCCTCGACCTTCCCGGAGCCGGTGTAGGAGCCGCGCAGGAGCAGCAGCGCCAGGGTGGCCGAGGTCAGCGCCAGCCAGCCGGCGACCACCAGCCGTTGCAGCGCCCGCACGCCGGACCCGCGCGGCCAGCAGGCGAGCACGAAGGCGGCAGCACCGACGAGCACCACGAACCCGGCGTAGGACACATACCGTCCGGTGCCGTACAGCCAGCCGACCACGCCCTCGTCCGAGGCCTGCCCGGAGGTCGCCACGGTGGTCTCGGAGGGCGCGCCGATGGAGAAGGTGAAGGCACCGGTGACGGGGTGACTGTCCGCCGACACCACCTGGTAGGTCACGGTGTAGGTGCCGTCGGGCAGCCCGCTGAGCAGGCGCACCGAGTAGGTGGTGCCGTCCGGGTCGGACAGGTCGCCCCGGTCGACGCGCTTGCCCTTGGGGTCGAGGACCCGCACGGCGTCGTCGCTGACCGCGATCGGCTCGGAGAAGGTGAGCGAGACCCTGGTGGGGGCCTTGTCGACCACCGCCCCCTGCCGGGGATCGCTGCCGGTCAGCGCGGCGTGCGCGGAGGCGGGTGCGGCACCGGCCAGGAGTGTGCCGGCGACGGCCAGCAGCAGCGGGACCAGGGTCCGGAGGCGGGGGGCGATGGTCTGGGTGGTCACGGGGGTGGTCTCCCTCAGTGTCCGTGCTTCGGGGTGTAGGTGGCCGGCTTCACCGGGATGTCGACCGTGACGGGCCCGGAGTGGGCGAAGCGCAGTTGGACGGTGACCTTCTGGCCCTCCTTCGGCCTGCGCTTCAGCTCCTCGAACATCAGGTGGTTGCCGCCGCTCTTCAGCACCAGCCGGCCGTGGGCCGGGATCTCGAGGCTGTCGACCTCCTGCATCGAGCCGTCGACGGTCTCGTGCACGGTGACCTGGCCGGCGATGTCGCTGCTGACCGAGGTCAGCCGGTCGTCGGCGCCGCCCTTGTTGGTGATGGTGAAGAACCCGGCCGCCATGTCCGACACCGGCTGCGGCATGTACGCACCGGTGACGGACAGCTCGGCCTTGTCCGGCGCCGCGTCCGGCCCGGAGTCCGGGCCGCCGCAGCCGGCCAGGGTGAGCGCCCCCGCGACGACCCCGGCCGTGACCGCGAGCCGCCTCACGGGTTCTCCCCCTTGATGATCTTCGGGAGGTCCTTGGCGTAGTCCTGGACGGTGGCGTCGTCGCCGTAGAAGAGGTAGCCCGCGTCGGTCTTCGGGGAGAAGGCGACGACCTGGGTGCCGTGGTCGGAGACGATCTTGCCCTTGTCGTCCTTGCGCGGCGGCTCGATGGAGATGCCCAGCGTGCGGGCGCCGGCCTGGATGGTGTCGAAGTCACCGGTGAGGCCGGTGACCTGGGGGTCGATGCCCTTGAGCCACTTGCCGAGCTCCTTCGGGGTGTCCCGCTTCGGGTCGGTGGTGACGAAGACGATCCGCAGCTTGTCCTGCTGCTCCTTGGGCAGCTGCTTCTTCGCCACCGCGATGTTGTTCATCGTCAGCGGGCACACGTCGGGGCAGTGGGTGTAGCCGAAGTAGATCAGCGTGGGCTTGCCCGCCGTCTGCTCACGGAAGTCGTAGGGCTTGCCGTTGGTGTCGGTGAGGACCAGGTCCGGCTTCTCGAACGGCTTGTCGAGAACGGTGGCCGCCTTCTTCGGGCCGGCCTCCTCGGAGACCACGGTGACGGGATCGCCGCCGCCGTCGCCGTCGTCGGTGCCGCAGGCGCTGAGGGTCAGGGTGGC
Source organism: Streptomyces thermospinosisporus (assembly GCF_039526425.1). NCBI lineage: Bacteria > Bacillati > Actinomycetota > Actinomycetes > Kitasatosporales > Streptomycetaceae > Streptomyces > Streptomyces thermospinosisporus. The sequence goes on along the minus strand of NZ_BAAAIZ010000022.1, from coordinate 29,263 downwards.
GGCGGCGAGCAGGGCCGCCGCCGTGAGGGTCTTGTTGCGCATAAGAAGGTGTCCCGGAGGTGAGTGCTCCGGCGTGCACCGGGAGGACACGGGGCCGTGGCCGGTCCCGGTGCACGCCGTGGGAAGGGATGCGGGTCAGGTGGTGGTGCGCCGGCGGCCGGCCAGCACGCCGTAGGCGACACCCGCGGCACCGACCACGATGCCGACGACGCCCAGGACCCGGGCGGTGGTGTCGGTTCCGCCGCCGGACTCCTCGGAGCCCGCGTCGCTGGTCCTGGCGGCGGCGTTCTCGGTCCCGTCCTCCGCCTTGCCGGCCGAGGCGCCGTGGTGGCCGTCGTCCGAGGCCTCGGACAGGGCGAGGACCGGCGCCGGGTTCTCCGGCTCCTCCTGACCCTTCTGCGGCACCTCGATCCAGCGGACGACCTCCTTGTCGGAGTACGTCTGCAGGGCCTTGAAGACGAGCTCGTCGGCGTCCTCGGGCAGCGTGCCCATGGACACCGGGAACTTCTGGAAGAAGCCCGGCTCGATGCCCTTGCCGTCGGCGGTCCAGGTGACCTTGCTGACCACCTCGTCGATCTTCTTGCCGTGCAGCTCGAGCGGCTTGTCCAGCTTGGACTTGGTGACCTCGGCCTTCCAGCCCGGCACCGGCTGCGGCATCACCGACGCCAGCGGGTGGTCGGCGGGGAAGGTCACCTCGAGCTTGGTGGTCGAGGCGTCGTCCCGCTCGTTGGGGACCTTGAAGTCGACGACCGCGTACGAGCCCTTCGCGGCCTCGCCCTCCGGCTGCACACTCACGTGCGCGACGGCGGGGGCGGACAGGGTGAGGACGGCGGCACCGGCGACGGCGCCGGCGGCGGCGATACGGGAAGCCTTCATGGCAGAAGCACTCCGCTTCGGTTCGTGGTTTCACGGACGGTGACGCGTACGCGGACGGCACCCTCGCTCGGGCGGTCCGGGCGCACGCGGGGAACGGGGACGCACCCACGCATGCCGGGCCTCTCCTCGAGGAGGCCCGCGCCGGGCCTCTTCTCGACGAGGCCGGGGCGTCCCCTCCGCGGAACCGGAAGCGGCGCCGTGTCAGGCGGCGAGCGCGAGTGCGATGCGGCCGGCGGGCGGGCCGCGGCGGATCACCGTGTGGTGGAGTGCGGTGGTGTGCAGCGGGGGCGGCGCGAGCAGCGCGGTGCGCGGCGTCCTCGGCGCGGCTTCCGGCGCGCCGGGCAGCCCCGCACGCAGCACGCGCACCAGGGCGATCGCGGCACGCAGCGACCGCATGAGCGCGCCCTCGGTGACGCCGTGGGCGGACAGTTCGGCGAGCCGCAGCAGCGCGAGGTCGCCGTGCCGCAGCAGCCAGCCCGTGGCGAGCGCCGCCAGGACGTGCACCAGCAGCATCGGCAGGGACGGCAGCAGCGACACCGGGGCCTCCGCCGAGGACACCGTGTCCCGCAGGATGTGCCCGGCGTGCGGGTCGCCGCCCGCGGGGAGCACCCGGGCGTCGGCCAGGATCCGCCGCGCCTGCGCCGGACTGATCGCCCCCTCGTGGGGGCCGCAGGCCAGCCGCGCCGCCCGCTCGATCAGCGCCGCGTCGGAGAGCCGGGACACGCCTGCGGAACCGGCTCCGTGCTGCCCCAGCCCGAACAGCGTGTGCAGCGCCGTCTGACCGACCGCCAGCATGGCCGCCGTCCCGGGCAGCGAGCGGGGGCGCCCCGCCAGCGGCGCCGCGACCACGAGCGCCGCGAGGAATCCGGCGCTCAGCGCCCACAACGGAACGGCGGTGCAGGAGGTGATCGTGTGACCTGCCCCGGCCAGCACGACACAGACCGCGGCGAACACCGCGGCCCGCATGATCCGGAGCCCTGCTCCGGTGCGCGTCGTACGCGGGTGGGGGGCAGTCATGGCGGGCCCATCATCGCACCGGGCCCCAGGCCGCCGTACGGCAGGTCCCGAAGATGAGGTTCGACCGGAAGGTCGCCTTGGCCGCCGACCGCCCCACATACACCGATCGGCTTCACGGCACACCCGCCATATGGGCGGCATCACGTCAACTTCACGCTTACAAGTGAGCACTCAGGGCAATACGTAACGGTATGTCGAGGCGCGGCCTGGAGGCTGGAGCATGAGCATCTGGTGGTCACTCCAACTGCGGCGTGAGGCTGCCAGCGTGCCGCTCGCCCGACGCCTGCTGCTCGGCACGATGGAGACCGCGGGCGTCGACCCCGACGTTTCCTACGACCTGTCCGTCGCCCTCAGCGAGGCCTGCGCCAACGCCGTCGAGCACGGCGGCGACGGCGCCCGCGGCGCCTCCTCCGAGGCCTACCGGGTCACTGCCTATCTGGACGGCGAGAAATGCCGTATCGAGGTCGCCGACGCCGGCCCCGGCTTCCCCGCCGGGGCCGGCGCCCGTTCCCGCCTCCCTGCCCGCCCGGCCCCCGCCGACGCGGAGCACGGCCGCGGCCTCTGCCTCATCCAGGAACTCGCCGACCACGTCCACTTCGGCACCGAACCCGGCCGCGGCGGCGCGGTGGTGAGCTTCGACAAGATCCTCAAATGGCGAAAAGACGCCCCCTTGATGGCGGTGTAGCCCAGAAGGCAGGCAAGCTTGTGTGCCCGTCGCCCCGGGCAGCCGGCGTCCGTCCCGGACTCCGAGAAGAGCCTTCCGGCGCGTCGAACTCCGGTGCACCACCCTCCCCTTGACGGCAACAGGCGATGGATTTTCCCGCGACCCGGTTCCATTGTCATGCCGTGATCAACAGCACCCTCGTTTCACCAGCAAACGGCTGTGCTTCAAGATCGATGTCAGGTACGAGTAAGGAGCGCACCGCGCCTGGGGAAATCGAAGGCGGGGCCGTTCACAGTTTCGGGGCTGTTCACACACTTCTGAGACCGACCGCTGTGCCCCGCCGCCTATGACCTCTTCAGTCGCAAGAGCAAGCGCGAATCTCTGCATTCGCACCATGAAACGGGGAGAAACAAGTGAAGAAGACGCTGCTGACCACGGGTCTCGTCGGCATGCTGCTGGTCGGAGCGACCGCGCCTGCCATAGCCATCTCCGACTCCGCCTCGACGCCGCTGCCCGGCACGGGGGCGAAGGTCGAGGCCAATGCGTGGCAGTGCAACGCGTACGTGGACAAGTGCTCCTTCAAGACCTCGACCAAGGCCAAGAAGGGCAGCTCGAAGTACAAGGTCAGCAAGATCACCAACACGGCGACCGTGAAGGCCAACGGCTGGCAGGCCACCCTGTCGCTCAGCCCGAGCGGTACGAAGGTGAGTGAGAGCACTCGCCGCGTCAGCTGGACGAACAAGAACACCTGGATCTCCGACATCAGCGGTATCGCCGACCCCGGCGGCGCGCTCAACACGAGCGTCACCACCTGCTCCGACGGCGGCGCCTTCAAGTCCGGTGTCAAGGCGTTCGCCTCGGCCTGCGCCAACGACTGACCGACGATCCGATCCATCCGGCTGCGGGGTCACGCATGTGCGTGGCCCCGCTCAGCCATGAGGAACCTCATGAAGATCAATCCTCTTCAGGCCGGTACAGGACGTCGCAGCCGTGTGGTCGCAGCAGTGGCACTGGCCGCAGCCGCGGCCGCCCTGGGCGTGACCGTGTTCGGCGGCGGCTCGGTGAACCGTCCCGAGCGGCCGGGCGACGGGCTCGCCGAACAGCTCGACGCCCTGCGCGGCGCGAACGACCTGGTCCGTGCCACGACCGAGGACGTCGGGCAGGACCCCGCCCTGTACCCGACCGCGTACGGACGCATGGAGGCCACGCTCGCCGCCGGCCGCCGGTCCGCGGCTCGGGTACCCGAAGTCCGTACCGCCGCCCTGGCGGATCTCGCCCGCACGGAGGTGCTGGACACCCCGGCCTGGCGGGCGCACTACGTGTGTCTGTCGTTCACGGGCTCCGGGGGACCGCCGTCCGCGGATGCCGCGACGGTCCTGGACCGGGCCGGGATCCGGAGAAAGGCCGAGCGCGAGGCACTCGCGTATCTGCGCAAGCCGGATGAAGGGGATGACGCTCTGACGTCGCTCGCCACGCGGGCGGCCTTCCTCCAGACCCTGACGTGCCTGGGGCGCGGGGACGACGTGCCTCGCGCCGTACTGGACCGTCTCGCCACCGACACCGCTCGTGCCGACCAGCCCGTACCGGTGCTCTACGCCGTCGACGCGTTGCGGGCCGCCGGGGTCCGTGCCCGCGCCACGCGGGTTCTGCGGGACGCCGGGACGCACCTGAACGCCGACTGCGCGAAGTCCGACCCGATGCAGCGAGCCGCTCTGGCCCTGCTCAGCCAGAACTTGACGCAGCAGACGCGCTCCTGCCTGCTGCCCGCGCTGAAGGACTCCGACACCCAGACCCGCTGGGTGGCCCGGCGTGCCCTCACCAGTGCCACCGCCAAGTCGCCTGCCCCGCTGCCCGCCCCGGCGGGCAGCATCAGGGCCGACGGTCTGGTCGCCAAGTCCCCCGCTCAGCTGGGCACGCTCACCGCCACGTACAACGCCGCCCGGGCCCTGACCGCCAGCGCCCAGCAGGAACAGGCACCGGACTGGCTGAAGAAGCGACTCAAGCAGCTCGGTTCGGATCCCGAACTCGACCCGTCCGACCGTGTCCTGCTCGCCATGACGTGCCACCGGCTCTCCCTGGACTGCGGGCCGCAGGCGGAGAAGGGAGCCAAGGAGGCCGCCGAGCTGAAGGTGCCGGCCCGCCTCACCAAGGAGAACCAGCGCAGCTGGTACGGCGCCCTGGCGGCCCGTGCCGAGTTCGGACTGGGATGCCGGCGTACGTCCGTCGAGCTGCCCGAGGACAAGGGCTCCCCGCTCTCCTACCGCTCGCTGCACATCGTGACGGTGCTCGCCGACGCGGGCTGCGAGCAGCAGGCCGCCCGGCTCACCAAGGGGGTCGACCTCGTGGCTCAGGTCCGCAAGGCTCTGCGCGACAGGGATCTGCTGACAGCTTCCGACGCGGCCCAGGCGGCCCTCGTCTCCGATCAGAACATCCCGCAGTCGCTGTGGGACGAGATCCCCGGCCTGCTGAGACGCTACCGCGACGCCGAGCACGGGGCGCTGTACGCGGCGACGCCGGGCGGTCCCGCCACGGCGGATGCGACCAGAGCCGCCTACTACCTCCTCGCCTGAAGTACCCCGTCCCCACCGCAGAAGGAAGACCCCCTCGTATGAACACCGATTCTCCACCCGCCGTCCTGGCCGAAGGACTGGCCTTCAGCTATGCCTCCGGCGGCGGGCTGGCCCGTGCCGACCTCACGCTCGACGCGGGAGTGATGGCTGCCGTCGAGGGTCCTTCCGGCTCCGGCAAGAGCACCCTGCTCGCCTTGCTCGGACTCATCCTGTCGCCGGCCGAGGGCTCCCTGCACATCGCCGGCACGGACGCCGGCGCGCTGTCCCAGGCGGAGCGGGACCTTCTGCGGCAGCGATCCATCGGCATCGTGCTTCAGGACCTCGGTCTGCTGACGTTCCTCAACGCCTGGGAGAACGTCGCCGCGGCCTTCGGTCCGCGGCTCGGCCGGCACCGCACGGCCGCCCGGGACCTGCTCGGCGACCTCGGCATGGCGCAGCTCGCCGACTCCCCGGTCACCGAACTCTCTGGTGGCCAGCGGCAGCGCATCGCCGTCGCGCGGGCCGCCGTGAAGCAGCCTGTGCTCATCTTGGCCGACGAGCCGACCTCCGGCCTCGACCCCAAGACCGCGAACTCGGTCATGGACTCGCTGCGTGCCTGCGCTGAGAAGGGCGCCGCCGTGCTGCTCGTCACGCACGACTCCGCGATCGCCGGGAAGTGCGACCAGCGCTACGTCCTCGACGAGGGAGTGCTGTCGGCCGCCGGTGATCAGGCCGCAGTCGCTCCGACCGCCGACAAGGAGACCCTGCGATGAGCCGTTGGAGCCTTTACACCTGGAAGCGTGACGGGCGTTCGCTGCGCAGGGCGTTGCCGACGCTCACCGTCCTGGCGGCTCTGCTGACCACCTCGGCCGGGGTGGCGGCGGGGGCCGCCGGGGCCGTGGAGCGGGATGTGCTGGGGTCGGGCGGGCTCACCCAGATCGAGCTCTCCTCGTTCGAGGGCGACGCCTCGGTCCGTCCGCTGACCACCTCGGCGCTGCGGGACGCGGAGGGTGTGCCGGGGGTCCGTCAGGTGGTCGCCGACTACTCCTCCGTGCTGTACGCCGAGGAGGAGGGCACCTTCGACCTCACCAGTCACACCCTGACCCCCGGGGACGACCTTCCGGTCACCGAGGGTGAGATCCCCGCCGAGCTCGGGCGGGACGAGGTCGTGCTGCCGGCCACCGCGCAGGGCACCGACTTCACTCCGCTCCTCGGGCGGAGCGTGGCCTTCGGGTACACCAAGGCGACGGGTGCGTCCTCCGGCACGACCGCCGTGATCAAGCTGAGGATCGCCGCCCTGTACGACCCGAGCTGGCAGGTCGACGGACCGGGTGTGGCCTATCTCTCCGAGGAGACCGCTGCGCTGCTGGCCGCGGCACGGGCGGGGCAGGAGCCCGAGACCTTCCGCAAGAAGGAGGGCGCCCAGTCCGCCATCGTCGTGGTCGGGCACCAGAAGCAGGTGGCCGCCGCCACCAAGGCGCTGCAGGACGACGGCTTCTCGGCGTCCCCGGTGTCCGACCGGGTGCGCAATCTGCCCGGTCTGTTCGGCGCCGCGGATCTCGCGATGCGGGTCGGCGTCCTGATCATGGCGCTGGTCGCCATCGGGCTCGGTGTCGTGCGGGCGGCGGACAGCACCCGCGCGCGGATCGGTCAGTTCGCCGTGCTGCGGATCCTCGGTTCCGGACGGCCGGAGTTGCGCCGGATCCTGCTCGGCGAGGCCCTGCTCACGGGCGGTGTGGCAGGCGTGGTGGGCACGGTCGCCGGCACCGGAGTCTCCCTCGCCCTGGCCGGTCCGCTCAGCGACATGCTCGGCCTGCCGATCACCCGCGCGGACGCCCTGCCCGGGCCGGGCTGGGCCGCCGCCGCGCTGCTCCTGCCCGCGGCCGGCCTCGCCGCCGGGACGCTCTTCGGCAGCCGTGAGGTCCTCCGCCGGGATCCCTACCTCACCGCGCGGGCGCACAGCTGACAGAGGCTGTATGGAGAGCGCTCATGCGGAAGCCGTGAGTGGAAGAGGCCGGGTACCGA
>NZ_BAAAIZ010000022.1:469-22087 GCF_039526425.1 Streptomyces thermospinosisporus | reverse complement strand
CAGCCCTTCAGGGAGGCCATCCAGGCCTCGACCTCGTCCGAGCGCCGGGGCAGGGCGGCGGAGAGGTTCCGGTTGCCGTCCTCGGTGACCAGGATGTCGTCCTCGATGCGGACGCCGATGCCCCGGTACTCCTCCGGCACGGTCAGGTCGTCCGCCTGGAAGTACAGGCCGGGCTCGACCGTGAGCACCATGCCCGGCTCCAGCGTGCCGTCGACATAGGTCTCGGTCCGTGCGGCGGCGCAGTCGTGGACGTCCATGCCGAGCATGTGCCCGGTGCCGTGCAGGGTCCAGCGGCGCTGCAGACCCAGCTCCAGCACCCGCTCCACCGGCCCCTCCACCAGGCCCCACTCCACGAGCCGCTCGGCCAGCACCCGCTGGGCCGCGTCGTGGAAGTCCCGGTACTTGGCGCCCGGCTTCACCGCCGCGATCCCGGCCTCCTGGGCGTCGTACACCGCGTCGTAGATCTTCTTCTGCAGCTCGGTGTAGCGGCCGCTGATCGGCAGGGTGCGGGTGACGTCGGCCGTGTAGTACGTGTGCGTCTCCACGCCGGCGTCGAGCAGCAGCAGGTCGCCGGAGCGGACCGGGCCGTCGTTGCGCACCCAGTGCAGCGTGGTGGCGTGCGGGCCGGCCGCGCAGATGGAGCCGTAGCCCACGTCGTTGCCCTCCACGCGGGCGCGCAGGAAGAAGGTGCCCTCGATGTAGCGCTCGCTGGTCGCCTGCGCCTTGTCGAGAACCTTCACCACGTCCTCGAAGCCGCGCACGGTCGAGTCGACGGCCTTCTGCAGCTCGCCGATCTCGAAGTCGTCCTTCACCAGCCGCATCTCGGAGAGGAAGACCCGCAGCTCCTCGTCGCGCTCGGCGGTGACCTTGTCGGTCAGCGCCTCCTCGATGCCGGCGTCGTGGCCGCGCACCACGCGGACCGGGCCGGTGGCCTCGCGGAGCGCGCCGGGCAGCTCACGCACGTCGGACGCGGGGATGCCGTAGAGCTTCTCCGCCTCGGTGAGGGAGTGGCGGCGGCCGACCCACAGCTCGCCGTGGCCGTCCAGCCAGAACTCGCCGTTCTCCCGGTTGGAGCGCGGGCGGAGGTAGATCGTCGACTGGTGGCCGTCGGCGGTGGGCTCCATGACGAGGACGCCGTCCTCGGTCTGGTTGCCGGTGAGGTACGCGTACTCGACCGAGGCGCGGAAGGGGTAGTCCGTGTCGTTCGAGCGGGTCTTGAGGTTGCCCGCGGGGATCACCAGGCGCTCGCCGGGGAAGCGCGCGGACAGCCGGGCGCGGCGGGCGGCGGTCTCGGCCGCCTGCGGGATCGGCTCCAGGTCGTGCAGCTCGGTGTCGGCCCAGCCGGTCTTCATGTTCTCGGCCAGCTCGTCGGACACGCCCGGGTACAGGCCGTTCTTGCGCTGCTTGATGGGCTCTTCGGTCTCTTCCGGGGTCTCCGGGGTGAGCTCGTCGGCCACGTCATCCTCCTCGATACGGCACTGGACCGCCCTCCATCGTACGGTCGCGCCGAAACGGTCACAGGAGGTGAGCGCCTCTTACGTCACCGGTCACCGGCGCCGGTCGTCGCGCAGGTGGGCGGCACCGGAGGACACCGCTCGGAGGCCTGCTCGGACCTGGCCTATTCGAACCGCGCCGCAAGCAGCACCACGTCCTCGCCCGAGTCCGCGGGGTCCGTCTCGTCCGCCCCGTCGGGCAGCACCGTCCGCAGGATGTGGCCGACGATGGCGTCCGGGTCGCGCCGCAGCGCTCTCGGCACCCCGGCGGCCGCCGCGTGCAGCCGGGCGAAGGCGCGGTCCGTGGGGTCGCCAGTGCGGTGCAGCAGCCCGTCGGTGTACAGCAGAACCGTCTCTCCCGGTTCGGCGTGGATCTCCACGCTCGGCGCCTCCCAGCAGGCGAGCATGCCGAGCGGGGCCGACACCGAGGTCTCCACGAACTCGGTGCGCCGCTCCCCGATCAGCAGCGGCGGGCTGTGCCCGGCACCGGCCAGGGTGATCTTGCGCAGTGCCGGTTCGCAGTAGCCGAACAGGGAGGTGGCCGACCGGGCGGGCTCGGTGAGCCGCAGCAGCAGCTCCAGGTCGGACAGCACGGCGACCGGGTCCTCCCCCTCCATCACCGCGTACGCCCGCAGGGAGGCGCGCAGCCGGCCCATCGCGGCGACCGCGCTCGGTCCCGACCCGGTGACGGAGCCCACGGCCAGACCGAGCGCCGCGTCCGGCAGCGGCAGCGCGTCGTACCAGTCGCCGCCGCCGCGCGGGGAGGTGCGGTGCCGGGCGGCGAGCTGGACGCCGGGGACGCGCGGCAGCCGGGAGGGCAGCAGCTCCTCGCTCATGGTGGCCATGGCCGTGCGGGTGCGGTGCAGCTCCACCAGGCGGGCGAGGTGCTCGGCGGCGTGGCGGGCGTAGAGGCCGACCAGGTGCCGCTGGCGTTCGCCGGGCTCGGCCGGCTCGTCGTACAGCCACACCGCGGCGCCCAGGCGCTGCGCGGACCCGGCGGCCAGCGGCAGCGCGTAGCTGGCGGCGTAGCCGAGGCGGGCGGCGACCTCGCGGTGGCGGGGGTCGAGCCCCTGCTCGGCGAACAGGTCGGGCTCCGCGATGCCGTCGTCGGCGCCGGGCAGGCCGTCGAGGATCCTGCCGTACGACAGCGAGCTGCGCGGCACCGTCTCGATGTGGCCGAGGTCCGAGTGGGCGAGGCCGAGTCCGACGGTGGTGTCCGGGCCGAGACCGTCGGCGGGCTCCAGCACGACAAGTCCGCGCCGGGCGCCCACCAGGGCGGCTCCGGCGCGCAGCAGTTCCCGCAGGGCCTCGTCGAGCGTGGTCGTCCGGGTCAGGCGTTCGGTGAGTTCGTGGAGGGTCGTGAGGTCGGAGACCCATCCCGCCAGCCGGTCCTGGAGCACCGCGCTCGGTGCGTGCTGCGGGCCGGGGGGTGCACCGGAGCTGTCGGCGGCGACGGGCCCGACAGTGTGTGCGGGGGCGGGAACCGTTGAATCGATTCCGGCCACTTTCGGAGGGTGCGGGGCGTTCATGGCGTCCGGCTTTCGGGCCGGTGCGTACTGCACAAAAGCATCGCAAACCCCCATGTCATTCTGCGTCGCCGGCAGTGCTCCACATGTACACGCACTCGTGAGGAGATGTCCAGCATTGTCCTGCTGGGATTCCTGGTGTCCGTGAGCCTGAAGGGAATGGGCCACAGACCCCTTGCCGAAATATGAAGTTGGCTTGAAACTGCCTCAGGGGGAGGCCTCTTGCGGTCGACTGGGTTTGCTCGACGGAGCGTCACAGCGGTCGTGTGGGGTACGTACTGGGTTAAGGCCAGGGGTGGTTGGGAGCCACCCGGGAACCTGGTGACGGGCCCGGGCGTCCTATCCACCGAAGACCGTGCCCCATCCTCCCGTGGCGGAGGCGGAGAGTAGTACGCGCGACGGCAATCGCCAGACTTCGCCACCCCACGCCACGCCCGTGCTTCTGGTAGACGCAGTATGGGCGGACGGCCGCGGAGGCAGCCCACGCTCGACCCCTAGGGGTTCCCCTTGCCCGGTGCAGGGGTGTGATGCGCCAACAGGTACGCACAGTGAAGTGATCAACACATGTTGTGATGTGGACCACGGTGTTGCCAGGCGTGCAACGGAAAGGAACGAGCGCTCATGCGCGAGATCCTCGGAAGGCGACGCAGGCTCCTGTCCCGGCGACGCGAATCAGGGCCTGAGCTGATCGACGCGGCCCTGACCTTCGCCACCCAATGGCAGTGGCCCGTACTCCCGGGCGTGGCGGCGGACCCGCAGGGCAGGTCCCGCTGCGGCTGCCCCGACCCCGAGTGCACTGTTCCGGGTGCCCACCCCTTCGACCCCGGCCTCCTCGCGGCCACCACCGACGAGCGGATGGTGCGCTGGTGGTGGAGCAACCGGCCGACGGCGCCGATCGTGCTGGCCACCGGGGGCAAGGCGCCGTGCGCCGTCTCCCTGCCCGCCCTTCCCGCGGCCCGCGCCCTCGCCGCGCTCGACCGCCTCGGCATCCGCCTCGGCCCGGTCGTCGCCGGCCCCGACCGCTGGTCGATCCTGGTCAAGCCGTACTCCCTGGAGCAGCTGGGCGAGCTGCTGTACGCCAAGGACTTCGTCCCCGGCTCGCTGCGCTTCCACGGCGAGGGCGGCTATCTCGCGCTGCCCCCGTCGCACACCGGCCAGGGCGAGATCCGCTGGGAGCGCGCCCCGCTGCCCGGCTCGGCCTCGCCGTGGGTGCCCGATGTCGAGGCCGTGGTGGACGCCGCGGTCGAGGCCCTCACTCGTACGGGTGTGAGCGCGCCGGAGATGTAGCGGTACCGGCGCGCGCCGCGCCCGCTTCCGCCGCCCCGGGGCGTTATGTTCCGGGGCCATGCCGCGTCATGCCGGGGCCCGTGCCCGGACCCTGCGAAACACACGACTGCTCGCGCTCGCGGGCGTCGTGCTGGCGGGCGCGGTCGTGCTGCCCCTGGCCATGGCCACCGCCGGGCCGGGCGGCTCCGACACCACCACCGACATGAAGCGCGCCACCGAGCGGCACACGGCCGCCGGCGTGGGCGATCCCGCCCCCGGGACGGGCGCGGGGGACTCCGCCCCGCCTTCTCCGGGTGACGACAGCGGGGCACCGGCGTCCGCCGCGAGCGGGGAGGGCAGCGGTGCCCCGATGACGCCCGGCGGCATCCACCTGTCCACAGCCGTGCGCTGCGGGCGCGAACTCACCTCGCCCGAGGGCATCGAGGCCCAGACCTGCGTGGTGGCGCAGGGCGAGGACGTCTGGGCGCGCACCTACTACCGCAACGCCACCGGGGGCGCCCTGCACGCCGTCCTCGCGCTGCTGGGCCCGGGCGGCCGCAGCGTCCGCATGCCCTGCGCGGCGGACGCCGGGGACGAGCCGGCGATCTGTGAGACGACCAGGGGGCGCAGCCGGGGGGAGCTCGCCGGTTACTCGGCGGTCGCGGAGTTCTCGCGGCACGCCGGGCGGGGGCCGCTGCTGCTGCGCTCCGGGAGCAACTCGCAGTCGTAAACGTGCAGTTGACAGCCGGCTCCGGTGCGTGAGCGGGCCGGATGCGAAAAGACCCGGTTGCTGGCGACGGGGGATGCACCAGCAACCGGGCTACTGAAACGGTAACAAGAGATCGGCCGTTAGCAAATTCGATCTCAGGGATTCCGGTCACCTATTGGCTTGTCCGGACCGGGAGTTGTGGACGGAACGGGTTCTTCTGCCGACCCTCCGGGCCGCTGACCGACCGTTCAGCAGCGGGGATGCCGTACGGCCGCGACTCCGGGCGCGGTGACCGTGGCCTTGGTCACGGGCCGTCCGCGGGCCCGGTTTTGCCTGACCGAGGCGCCCCGGTCATGGCCCTGCCGCGGATTGACCACGACCCGGTCCCGCTCGGCTGCGCCTTGGTCGCGACCCGGTCCCGCTCGGCTGCGGCTTGGCCGCGGCTCGGCACGGTGTCCGGTCGAGGCCGGATGTGGGTGTCCGGTCCAGGCTGGATGTGGGTGTCCGGTCGAGGCCGGATGTGGGTGTCCGGTCCAGGCCCGGCGGGTGCCCGGCCGAGGCACTGGGGCCGGCCGGGCGAGTGTCGGGCCGCGGGTCAGCTCAGCGTGATCTGGCGGTTGGTCAGGCCGCCGCGCGCACGGCGCTCGTCGGCGGTGAGCGGAGCGTCGGTGGCCAGCGCCTCGGCGAGCCGCTCGGCGAACTCCGCCGCCGGCTTCTCCACGTCGTCCGCGCCCGTCCCGCTCGGCAGGTCCCAGACCGGGACGGTCAGCCCGTGCGCACGGAAGGAGCCGACCAGCCGGGTGCCCTCACCGAGGGAGGAGCGGCCCGCCGCGTGCAGCCGCGCCAAGGCGTCCAGAAGCTGCTCCTCGGGATGCGGCATCACCCACCGCAGATGGTTCTTCTCCGGGGTCTCGCACCAGTAGGCGGCGTCCACCCCGGACAGCTTGACGGTCGGGATGGCCGCGGCGTTGGCCCGCTCCAGCGAGGCCGTGACGTCCGGCGTGGCGTTCTCCGGGTCCGGCACCCAGAACTCGAAGCCGCTGTGCACCACCGGCTCGAAGGGAGCGCTCAGGTCCAGCAGGTCCTGCAGCCGGGGCCCGTCGGCGGGGGCCCGGCGGGCCTTGACCGGCGTACCGGGGTCGGCGGCGAGCGCACGCTGGAGGGTGTCGGCGAGATCGCGGCTGATGTCGCCGGAGGAGGTGTCGTTCTGCAGGCCGAGCAGCACCGAGCCGTCGTCGCGGCGCAGGGCGGGCCAGGCCATGGGCAGCACGGTGGCCAGCGTGACCGACGGGACACCCTCGGGCAGGCCGTCCTTGAGCTTCAGCTCGGCGGTGGCCGCGGGCACCAGCTCGCGCAGCGCGATCCAGTCGCACTCGCCGGGCAGGCCCTCGAAGGGGCGGTGCACCAGCTCGGTCACGGCGTGCGCGGCGGCACGGCCGTGGCATGCCTTGTAACGGCGGCCGCTGCCGCAGGGGCAGGGCTCGCGGGCACCGACGACCGGGATCTCTCCCTCGGTGAGCTGGGGCCGCTTGGCCTTCGTCTGGGGTCGCTTCTTGGCCATCGTGGGTGTCTCCCGGTTACAGCACTTCGCGTACGGGCGCGAGCCTAGCCGCTCGCACCACGGCCCACGGGATGCTGTGGACCGCGTGCCGGGTCGTGCCCCGGTGCGCCGGGGCGCCGGGGCCCCGGCGCACCAGGCCCGGGAGGCGTCCGCCGGACGGCCGGGTCGTCGGTCGGGGTCATGAGTTGAGGCAGTCGATCGACCCCGTCGGCCGGGGGCGTCGGCCGAGGCCCTCAGTCAGGTCGTCGACCGAGGCCCTCAGTCAGGTCGTCCACCGAGGCCCTCAGTCAGGTCGTCGACCGAGGCGGTCAGTCCGGTCGTCGACCGGGGCCCTCAGTCCGGTCGTCGACCGAGGTCACAAGTCGAGGCCCGTCGGCCGAGGGCGTCAGTCGAGCTCGTCGAACGCGTCGGCGAAGCCCAGGCCGGGTATGTCCGCGACCGCCGGGGCGGCGACCCGCGCGGCGAAGTCGTCGCGGCGGTGGCCCGCGTCCCGGTCGTAGACCGCGGCGTGCACCACGACCCAGACCGTGACCTCCCCGGGCACCTCGTCGCGCACCCCCCAGTCGTCGGCCAGGGCGGCGATGATGTTCAGCCCGCGGCCGCCGTGCGCCGTGACCGAGGGAGTGGAGGGAGCCGGTCGGGTCGGGCCGCCGCCGTCCGTGACCTCGACGACGAGGCGGCCCTGCTGATCGAGGCGCCAGGCGGCACGCACATCACCGTCCCCGGCCTGCGCGTCGCCCAGCGGGCGACCATGCTTGCACGCGTTGCTCAGAAGCTCGGAAAGGATGAGTACGGCGTCGTCGATGACCTGGTCCGGCACCCCGCCCTCGCGCAACTGAGTGCGCATCCGGTGCCGCGCCCGCCCTACGCCCGCAGGGCCATGGGGTACGGCCATGCTCGACGACGTGGGCACCTCCTGTGCCACCACCAACGCCACCCCCGAGACCTCCTTCGCCCCACGCCACGGAGTGGATGCCCCATTGGCCTGAACCGGAAACCGGCCAATCCAAGTGGGGCGACGCATTCGACAGGGGTGAACACGCACTGAACGCGCCGGAGCACTCCCCGTAATCATGTGGCTGGATTTCATCGGTGTGGCCGAGACGTGAGGATCCTCCTGAGCTCGGATGCGAGTCAAGAGGTGTGCGGGACGGCCGCTTCTGCCGTGCCCGGCCGCCCCACCCGGTGGCTTGCTTCAGCGCCCGAGCTGATCGAGCACCGCGCGCGGCCGGTTGGTGATGATGGCGTCCACTCCGAGCCCGAGACACAGGTCCACGTCCCCCGGGTCGTTGACGGTCCACACGTGCACCTGGTGGCCGTTCTGCTTGAGGCGCTCGATGTACCCGGGGTGGCTGCGCACGATCCGGATCGAGGGGCCCGCGATCCGCACCCCCGTCGGCAGCCGTCCGTCGCGCAGCCGGGGCGAGACGAACTGCATGAGGTACACCGTCGGCAGCGTCGGTGCCGCGGCCCGCACCCGGTGCAGGGAGCGCGCGGAGAAACTCATCACCCGCACCGGGGACTCCTCCGGACTGGCCGGGGCGTCCAGGCCGAAGCGTTTGAGCAGGAGCAGCAGCCGCTCCTCCACCTGCCCCGCCCACCGCGTGGGGTGCTTGGTCTCGATCGCCAGCTCCACCCGGCGTCCGGCGTCGGCGACGAGCTCCAGCAGCCGCTCGAGGGTGAGGACGGAGGTGGCCTCCCGGTCCTCGGGCCGGTGCTCCCAGTCCGGCTCCTCCGTGCGGCCGGCCGCCGAGCCTCGGGTCTTCCAGGCGCCGAAGTCCAGCGCCGCCAGGTCGGACAGTTCCATCGCGGAGACCGCGCCGCGGCCGTTGGACGTACGGTTGACCCGGCGGTCGTGCACGCACACCAGGTGACCGTCGGCGGTCAGGCGCACATCGCACTCGAGTGCGTCCGCGCCGTCCTCGATCGCCTTGCGGTACGCGGCCAGGGTGTGCTCCGGGGCGTCCTCCGAGGCTCCCCGGTGGGCGACGACTTGGGTCAGGTGCTGTCGTGCGTGGGTCACCGCGTCATGGTGCCACCACGCCGGGGCAGACGTGAGGTCGGAGGAGTTCCGGCGGCGAGAACGTGATCGACGTCCGGTCGGAGGCATAGCGATGGCAACCTTTAGCGAGTAATGCCCTATATAAAGGATGGTCCCGGACCCACAGGAACGGCTTATGGTGCCCTGACAGCGTGTGGGAAATGCTGACGTCATACAAAGAGACCCAGACCCGCACAGCCGCAGCGCGCCGAAGCTCGTCGACAGCGTGAGCGAGCGTGACCGAGTGCGAACGACTGCACCAGCCGTGGATCGAGGAGAAGAGCTGTGAGCACCGAGAACGAGGGCACCGCGGTACCCCCGGCCCCGTCCGCACCGCCCACGCCGGTGGATGCTCCCGCTGCTCCGGCACACCAGGAGCACCCGGCTCCGGACAGGGGCACCGACCCCACCACACCCCTGCCTCCCGTCCCGCCGAACACGCCCCGCGCCCACGGCGCACCCGGCGCGCACAACCCATCCAACGACACCGGCGCACCGGGTGGCCCCGGCGCCGGCCACGGCGCGCCCGGACCGGCCTCCGGCTCCCCGTCCGCCCCGGACCCCTCCTGGCCCCCGCCCCCGCCGGGCGGCGGCTCGCCCGCTGACGGCAGCGCCGGGCAGGGCGGCGGCTGGGGCTCCACGTACCAGCAGTCCGCGCCCGGACCGAAGAAGAACGGCCGCGGCGGGCTGCTCGCGGCGGTCCTGGTGGCCGCGCTGGTCGCGGGCGGCCTCGGCGGCGGTCTCGGCTACACCCTGGCCAAGAACAACGACGACACCTCCTCCACCACGGTCTCCGCGTCCACCAGCGGCGGCAACGTCAAGCGCGAACCGGGCACGGTCGCCGCGGTGGCCGCGAAGGCGCTGCCGAGCACGGTCACCATCGAGGCCGAGAGCACCAGCGGCGAGGGCGGCACCGGCACCGGCTTCGTCTTCGACAAGCAGGGCCACATCGCCACCAACAACCACGTCGTCGCCGACGCGGTCGAAGGCGGCCGCCTCTCGGCGACGTTCCCGGACGGCAAGAAGTACGAGGCCGAGGTCGTCGGCAACGCCCAGGGCTACGACGTCGCGGTCATCAAGCTCAAGAACGCCCCGTCGAACCTCAAGCCGCTCACCCTCGGCAACTCCGACGAGGTGGCGGTCGGCGACTCCACCATCGCGATCGGCGCGCCCTTCGGCCTGTCCAACACGGTGACCACCGGCATCATCAGCGCCAAGAACCGCCCCGTCGCCTCCAGCGACGGCAGCGGCAGCCAGGCGTCCTACATGAGCGCCCTGCAGACCGACGCCTCCATCAACCCGGGCAACTCCGGCGGACCGCTGCTGGACGCGCAGGGCAATGTGATCGGCATCAACTCCGCCATCCAGTCCACCAGCAACGGCGGATTCGGCACCGGCCAGGCCGGCTCGATCGGCCTCGGCTTCGCCATCCCGATCAACCAGGCCAAGTTCGTCGCCCAGGAACTGATCAAGACCGGTAAGCCGGTGTACGCCAAGATCGGCGCCTCGGTCTCCCTGCAGGAGAACACCGGCGGCGCGAAGATCACCGAGCAGGGCGCCGGCGGCGCCGAGGCGGTCGACCCCGGCGGCCCCGCCGACAAGGCCGGACTGCAGCCCGGTGACGTCATCACCAAGCTGGACGACCGGGTGATCGACTCCGGCCCCACCCTGATCGGCGAGATCTGGACCCACAAGCCGGGCGACCGGGTCACGATCACCTACGAACGCGACGGCAAGGAGCGCACCACCGAACTCACCCTGGGCGCCCGGGTCGGCGACAACTGACACCACCGCGCCCCGGCCGACCCGTTACTCTGGACCCCGCGCCGCCGATCACGGCCCGGCGCGGGGAGGCGTGCCCGAGCGGCCTAAGGGAACGGTCTTGAAAACCGTCGTGGCAGCGATGTCACCGTGGGTTCAAATCCCACCGCCTCCGCTTGCTGAGCGGTGAAAACGGCCCCCTGACCTGGGTTGATGGTCGGGGGCCGTTTTCCTACCGTGGCGCGGTCGCCGCGGTCAGGAACATTGCCGACGGCGCTCCGGGATTGCGGGGTGGGCCGACTCACGGGCCGTGGTCTTCTCGCACTGGGGTGGCGCATACCCGGGATCGTGCAGCTGGTCGTTCTCGTGGGCGGCGCGATGCTGGTTTCCGGGCTGGGGTCCGTTCAGTGACGCCGGCCTCAGGCAGAGGTCGCGGCCTCAGTCTTCGTCGGAGGAGCCGCGTTTGCCGTCGGTGGTCAGGGGGCCGACGACGACCCTCTCGACCCGTCCTGCGGCGAAGTGGATCCAGGTGGCCAGTCCGACCTGCGGGGTGTCCGCGTAGATCCAGGCCTCGGAGCGGTTCTTCCGCCGCCAGCCGCGGAAGTTCAGCCTGCGGCGGCTCGAATACAGGGCCAGGTATTCGTTGTCGTCGACCGAGTGCGTAGGTTTTCCGAGCAGTTGCTTGACCTGTTGGGCTGTCATGCCCGTCGCCACGGTGGTCATGGGCGCACCCTAGTGACCGCCGACACACCCTGCCGTTGCCCTCACAGGATCTCCTCAACGGTCCGGCACGCGAGCGGGATCTCCTCGTCCACCGCCAGCCGCTCCCAGGGCAGCTCCCGCAGCGCGGGCTCCGCGTCGCAGCCCGACGGCGCGTGGGCCGTCGGCTGGAACCAGACGACGGTGAGACGGGAGCGGTACAGGGCGTGGTGGTGGGCGGGATCGAGGGGCTCGGAGCGGAAGCTGCCGAGGCAGGCGACGGCAGGGAGGACCTCCACCGGGCCGGAGGAGCCCGGGTACTGGTCGGGGTACTCGCGCGGCGGCGGGATCAGATGCACCGGGGCACCGGGGTAGGCCTGTTCGGCCGTGCGGAGCAGCTGCCGGATCCTGTCGTCGTTGACCGGTTTGCAGGGGTAGGCGGCGAGCGGGCCGCCGTAGGTCGAGGACAGGTGCAGTTCGGCGAGGTGCACCGCTCTGCCGGAGGTGAGGACGAGGCGGGCGAGTGACATGGCCGGCACTCGGGCGCGGTGGTGCATCGGGCTCTTTCGGTGGTGCGAGCGGTGCCTGGTCTCCCGCCGGTCGCGGGCGGTGGCCGGCCGGTCGGTCGGGTCGGTGTCACTCGGCGGTGGCGTGGCTCTCGGGCGGCTCAGGGAGGCTCAGGGACGACCCAGGACGGCCCAGGGGCACGTAAAGGGCGTCTCGAGGGCGGCTCAAGGACGGCTCAAGGACGGCTCAAGGACGGCTCAACGCCTGTCGAGGGCGTCTCAAGGGCGGTTCAAGGGCGGTTCAAGGGCGGCACAGTCGGTTCAGGGCCCGGTTCAGGGGCGGTGCCCCGTCATCCGTGCCGCGGAGGCGATCGTGGCGCGGGCCTCGCGTTCGGACAGCCCCGTGTCGAGGGCCGCCTCGACGAGAGGGTCCACCAGGGCGGGCCCGATGCCGTCCTCGTAGGCGCGGCAGGCGGCCCAGAAGAGCCGGGTGTTGCGCTGGCCCTCGTGCGCGGCGAGGACGAACTGGACCAGGCCCTGGCCGTGGCTGCCGGTCGAGACGGGCGTGGGGTGGTGATGGCGGGGCGGCGGCAGGAGGAGGCGCAGCAGGGCCGGCGGGCAGGGGGCGGGGGCGAGGTGGGCCGTGCCGGGGGCGGTGGTGTAGCTGCCGTGGCCGGTACGGGAGCCGGGGCCGACGAGGTAGCCGCCGGCGCCCCGGATGTCGATGCCGGGCGCGAGGCGGCCCGCGGAGTTGGGCACGACGACGTCCGGCGGGCCGCTGAGCCACAGGTGGCGGCCGCCGCTGGGGGTCAGGACGACCACCGTGGGCGGGATCGTGAACAGGTGGCACAGGGCCAGCTCGCGCAGTGCCGCGGAGGAGTCCGTTCCGTTCTTGGTGTCCAGGTCGATGCCGATGAGGTGGTGCGGCGGCAGACCGCAGGCGATGCCGTAGCCGGTGGCCCTGGGGGCGGCGGCGAACATCTCGCGGATGCGGGCGGGGTCGGTGGAGGCGTCGTAGACGCCGTGGCCGAGGCGGCCGCACTCGCCGTGGCAGGGCGGCGCCGCCGGGTCGGGGTCGTCGCGGTGCGGGGAGCGCAGGGCCGGCAGCTTGGTGCGGGACAGGGGGATGACGGCCAGTCCGCGTTCGGCGGCTGACAGGGCGTGTGCGAGGGCCAGCGTCGTGGCCTGCCGGTCGGTGGTGGCCATGCCTCTATGTTCGTACGTACGTTCGAAAAAAGAAAGAGGGGGTCGGGGCGACACGCCGGGCGGTTCCGGGGCCCGCCCGCGGCGCCGGAACGCTTCATCCCTTGCGCGGCTTGGGAACCGGTGCGCCCGTCTCATGTGATCTGTGACTCATGAGGCGTGAAGGGGTTTATCGACTAGTCGTCACGCTTGCGTGCGAAGAGCAGCTTCCGGGGTGGTTCGACGGGGATTCGGTGGGCAACTCTGATCACGCGACGTCGTGCACAGCACCAGGGCGATCGGCCGACATCCCTGGTGGCAGCCGTACTTCACGCAATGTCCGGCACACACGGCCACGAGCCGGTGGGTCCTTGTTCTGGAGGGAACACAACATGGCAAGCATCCGTACCGCCCGCGTCATCGCCGCTGTCTCCGCGCTTCCGCTCGCGGCCGCCCTGTTCGCCGGTGTCGCGTCGGCGGACAACGGAGCCTTCGCGGACGACGGTTCGAACGCGACGGCGGCGACCGCCGATGCCGGCGTCCTCGGCAGCGGCGTCGGCGGCGACAACTTCGGCAACTCGTCGACCACCAACCAGCAGGCCATCGGCTCCGGTGCCTCGAACCAGAGCAACACCGCTCAGGTCAACGGCTCGGCGTTCACGGCGGTCAATCAGGGCAACGACAACGTGGCCATCAGCTTCTCCCCGCTGTGGTGGTGAGGTGAGAGGGCCGCCATCGGCCCTCTGACGGAACTGTGGGTGTGCTTCGTGGGGTGCAATGCGTCTGCGCGGCGGTGCTTCGGTGCCGCCGCGCAGGCGTTTTGCGGGGACGGCGACCTTGACAGTCGGCTGGTGGGGATCGAATCTGACGGATAGTCAGATGCGGAGTCGGGTGCTGCGGGGCGTTGCTGCTGCTCGGTGCGGGGAGCGCGGGGCCCGAGAAGCTCCCGTGACATTCCGTCGTTGGAGTGGGAACCCGAGGGGCGGGTGCGGTGTACCAGAAGTGTCAGGACGGACACGGACGTCGTGATGAGACGACGGTGGTACGAGGAGGGGGAGCCGCATGAGCGGGGAGGCGGTCGTCAGTGCGGAGCGCGGGCAGGGCCTCGAGGCGACGGATCTCGGGGCGCGGCTGAAGGCGTACGAGGGGCGGCCCGCCGTCACGGGGGGCAGGGGGCGGGATCCCGTCAACGAGCCGATGATCAGGCACTGGTGCGAGGTGATGGGCGACACCAACCCCGCCTATGCGGGGCCCGGAGCCGTCGCGCCGCCGACGATGCTCCAGGTGTGGACCATGGGCGGCCTCTCCGGGCAGGCGGCACGCACGGAGTCGTTCGACGAGCTGCTGGCGCTGCTCGACGAGGCCGGTTTCACGGCGGTGGTGGCCACCGACTGCGAGCAGGAGTACGTCCGTTGCCTGCGGCCCGGGGACGAGGTGACCTTCGACGCGGTGATCGAGTCCGTCTCCGACCGCAAGACCACCAGGCTCGGCACGGGGCACTTCGTCACCACGCGGATGGATGTCCGGGCGGGAGGTGAGCTGGTCGGCACGCACCGCTTCCGCATCCTCAAGTACGCGCCCGCACAGGCAAGTCGGCCGGTACGACGCGGGCCGCCGTCATCCGGGCGGAGGCCCGGGCAGGAACCCGAGTCGGGGCTCGGGACACGCACCGAGCCGCACCCCGCGCCGAGCTCCGAGCCGCACCCCGCGCCGAGCTCCGAGCCGCACCCCGCGCCGAGCTCCGAGCCGCACCCCGCGCCGAGCTCCGAGCCGCACCCCGCGCCGAGCTCCGAGCCGCACCCCGCCCCGCGCTCCGAGCCGGCCACGGCCCCGCGCCCCGAGCCGGCCCCCGAGCGGCGCCCCCGCCCGGTCGTGAACCGGGACAACGCCGGCTTCTGGGAGGGCGTGGCCCGGCACCGGCTGCTGATCCAGCGCTGCACCGGCTGCGGCACCCTGCGCTTTCCCTGGCTGCCGGGCTGCAACGGATGCGGCTCGCTGGAGTGGGACACGGTGGAGGCGTCCGGCGAGGGCACCGTCTACTCCTACGTGGTCATGCACCATCCGCCCTTCCCCGCCTTCGACCCGCCGTACGCCGTGGGGCTGATCGAGCTGGCGGAGGGCGTGCGGATGATCGCCGATGTGGTGGACGTGCCCTGCGACCAGGTGCGGATCGGCATGCCGGTGAGGCTGGAGTTCCGGCGGTACGACGAGGAGCTGGTGCTGCCGGTGTTCCGGGAGGTGAGGGGATGACGCGGACGGACCGAGTGGTGCCTGTGGTCGGCGATCGCCTTCCCCCGCTGGAGATCCCGGTCACCCGCACCCTGATCGTGGCCGGCGCGATCGCCTCCCGTGACTTCCAGGACGTGCACCACGACGTGGAGGCGGCCCGGCAGAAGGGATCACCCGATGTCTTCATGAACATCCTTACCACCAACGGCCTGGTCGGTCGCTACATCACCGACCACTTCGGCCCGACGGCGGTGCTCCGCAGGGTCGCCATCAGACTGGGCGCACCCAACTACCCCGGAGACACACTGCTGTTGTGGGGCACGGTGGAGGAGGCCGACGGGGACACGGTGACGGTCCGGGTCACCGGGACGAACGGCATCGGCAGACATGTCACCGGCACGGTGACCCTCACGCCGGGCGGTGCGGACCGGCCGCCGGAGGGGGGTGAGGGATGAGCCTGCGCGGACGGGAGACCCTCGGCGGGCGGGCGGCGATCGCCGGCATCGGGGCCACGGAGTTCTCGAAGAACTCGGGGCGCAGCGAGCTGCGGCTGGCCGTGGAGGCGGTGCGGGCCGCGCTGGAGGACGCCGGGCTGACTGCGGCGGACGTGGACGGGATGGTCACGTTCACCATGGACACCAGCCCGGAGATCACGGTGGCCCAGGCGGCCGGCATCGGCGAGCTGTCCTTCTTCTCCCGCGTTCACTACGGCGGCGGCGCGGCCTGCGCCACCGTCCAGCAGGCGGCCCTCGCGGTGGCGACGGGAGTGGCGGAGGTGGTGGTCTGCTACCGGGCGTTCAACGAGCGGTCGGGCCGGCGCTTCGGTGCGGGGGTGCGGCACCGGGAGCCGTCGGCGGAGGGGGTGGCGCTCGGCTGGGCGCTGCCGTCCGGGCTGCTGACGCCGGCCTCCTGGGCGGCGATGGCGGCCCAGCGGTACCTGCACACCTTCAAGCTGACCCCGGAGGCGTTCGGGCATGTGGCGGTGACGGCCCGCAGGTACGCGGCGACGAACCCGGCGGCGTACTTCCACGGCCGGCCCATCACGCTCGCCGATCACGCCGCCTCGCGCTGGATAGCCGAGCCGCTGCGGCTGCTGGACTGCTGCCAGGAGACCGACGGCGGGCAGGCGCTGGTGGTCACCTCGGTGGAGCGGGCCCGCGATCTGCCCCGTCCCCCGGCCGTCGTGGCGGCGGCGGCCCAGGGGGCCGGGCGCGCCCAGGAGCAGATGACCAGCTTCTATCGGGACGATCTCACCGGACTGCCGGAGATGGGGGTGGTGGCCCGGCAGCTGTGGCGGAGCTCGGGCCTGACGCCGGAGGACGTCGACGTGGCGATTCTGTACGACCACTTCACCCCGTTCGTGCTGATGCAGCTGGAGGAGTTCGGCTTCTGCGACCGGGGAGAGGGGGCGGCCTTCGTCGCCGAGGAGCGGGTGCCGCTGAACACCCACGGTGGGCAGCTGGGGGAGGCGTATCTGCACGGGATGAACGGACTGGCGGAGGCGGTGCGGCAGATACGCGGGACCTCGGCGAATCCGGTGCCGGGCGCGGAAAGAGTCCTGGTGACGGCGGGCACGGGGGTGCCCACCTCGGGGCTGGTGCTGGCCGCGGACGGCTGATCCGGAAGCCCTGGAAACCGTAGCCTCCTGCCGTTGCCGCGGTGGCGCTCTCGGGGATGAACCCGCACGATCCCTCATCCTCCGGTCCACCCAGAGGAGGTGCAGCGGGCCCCACCCCTACAACCTGAGGGGGACGCGGCTTCGGGACCTGCGGGCGATCCGCCGGACATGCCCCCGCTCATAGCGTTGAGTCATGACCACACCCGTCTGCACCAGCGCTTCGAACGCCGCTGCTCCAGCGACGCAGACCCTCGCGTACCCGTCGTTCGCGTCGTACATGAGGGCCCGTCAGCCGGTGCTTCTGCGTACCGCTCGGTCCCTGACCGGGAATCCCAGCGACGCGGAGGACCTGCTGCAGACCGCGCTCACCAAGACGTTCGTCGCCTGGGAGAGGATTCAGGACCACCGTGCGCTGGACGGCTATGTGCGCCGGGCGCTGGTGAACACCCGCACCTCGCAGTGGCGCAAGCGCAAGGTGGACGAGTTCGCCTGCGACGTGGTGCCCGAGCCGGAGCCGCTGCCCCCCGGGGAGGACCCGGCCGAGCAGCAGGCGCTGCGTGATGCGATGTGGCGCGCGGTCATGCGGCTGCCGGCGCGGCAGCGGGCGATGGTGGTGCTGCGGTACTACGAGGATCTCAGCGAGGTCCAGACGGCGGAGGTGCTCGGCGTGTCGGTAGGCACGGTGAAGTCGGCGGTGTCGCGGGCGCTGGGCAAGCTGCGCGACGACCCTGAGCTGGGGGTTGTTCGGTCCTGACGGGAAACGTCGTCCTCTGGGGTCTGATCGATCATCCGCTCCCCTAGTGACATACCGCGCGGTATGTGCGCAGAATCAGCGCAACCGTTACCGCCGCGTAGGCAATGTCGCCCAGGAGGACGCCGTGCTGAGCACCATGCAGGACGTACCGCTGCTGATCTCGAGGATCCTGACCCATGGGTCGACGATCCACGGCACATCCGCGGTGACCACCTGGACCGGCGAGGGTGAGCCGCACCGCCGCAGCTACGCGGAGATCGGCGCCCGCGCGGCCCAGCTGGCCCACGCCCTGCGCGACGACCTCCAGGTGACCGGCGACGAGCGTGTGGCCACCCTGATGTGGAACAACGCCGAGCACGTGGAGGCGTACTTCGCGATCCCCTCGATGGGGGCCGTGCTGCACACGCTGAACCTGCGCCTTCCCCCGGAGCAGCTGGCCTGGATCGTCAACCACGCCGCGGACCGGGTGGTCATCGTCAACGGGTCGCTGATCCCGCTGCTGGCTCCGCTGCTGCCGCATCTGAAGACGGTCGAGCACGTCGTGGTCTCCGGCCCCGGTGACCGCGCCCCCCTCGCGGACGCTCCCGTCCAGGTGCACGAGTACGAGGACCTGCTGGCCGGGAAGCCGGCCGCCTTCGACTGGCCCGAGCTGGATGAACGTTCCGCCGCCGCGATGTGCTACACCTCCGGCACCACCGGTGACCCCAAGGGCGTGGTCTACAGCCACCGTTCGATCTATCTGCACTCCATGCAGGTCAACATGGCCCAGTCGATGGGCCTGACCGACCAGGACACCTCGCTGGTGGTGGTCCCGCAGTTCCACGTCAACGCCTGGGGCCTGCCGCACGCCACGTTCATGACCGGCGTCAACATGCTGATGCCGGACCGCTTCCTGCAGCCCGCCCCGCTCGCCGCGATGATCGAGAGCGAGAAGCCGACCCACGCCGCGGCCGTCCCCACCATCTGGCAGGGCCTGCTCGCCGAGCTCAACGCCCATCCGCGGGACGTCTCCTCGCTCGCCCAGGTCACCATCGGCGGCTCGGCCTGTCCCCCGTCGCTGATGGAGGCGTTCGACAAGCTGGGCATGCGGGTCTGCCACGCCTGGGGCATGACGGAGACCTCCCCGCTCGGCACCGTCGCCCGCCCGCCGGCCCACGCGGTCGGCACCGACGAGGAGTTCGCCTACCGGCTGACCCAGGGCCGCTTCCCGGCCGGTGTCGAGGCGCGCCTCACCGGCCCCGGCGGCGAGCGTCTGCCGTGGGACGGCGAGTCCGCGGGCGAGCTGGAGGTGCGCGGCCCCTGGATCGCCGGCGCCTACTACAACGGCCCCGACGCCGAACCGCTGCGCCCCGAGGACAAGTTCAGCGCCGACGGCTGGCTCAAGACCGGCGACGTCGGAACCATCAGCCCGGACGGCTACCTCACCCTCACCGACCGGGCCAAGGACGTCATCAAGTCCGGCGGCGAGTGGATCTCCTCCGTCGAGCTGGAGAACGCGCTGATGGCCCACCCGGACGTGGCCGAGGCCGCGGTCGTGGCGGTGCCGGACGAGAAGTGGGGCGAGCGCCCGCTGGCCACCGTGGTCCTCAAGGAGGGCGCCACCGCCGACTTCGCCACCCTGCGCGCCTTCCTCGCCGAGGAGCGCAAGATCGCCAAGTGGCAGCTGCCGGAGCGCTGGACGGTGATCGAGGCGGTGCCGAAGACCAGCGTGGGCAAGTTCGACAAGAAGGTGCTGCGCAGGCAGTACGCGGAAGGGGAGCTGGACGTCATCCTGCTGTGAGGCTCACGCCGGGGGCTGATGCCCCGGCCACCGCTGAGAGCTGAGATGCCGTGGCGCCGGACGGGGGACACGAAGTCCCGCCCGTCCGGCGCCACGGCGTTGTTACGGCCCTCTCCAGGACACGGGTGGGCTCAGTTGGTGCCGATGCGGGCGAGCAGGTCGACGATCCGGGACTGCACCTCGGTGCTGGTGGAGCGCTCCGCGAGGAACAGCACGGTCTCCCCCGAGGCCAGCCGCGGCAGGTCGGCCGGGTCGACGGCGGCGGTGTAGACGACGAGCGGGGTGCGGTTGAGCTGCCCGTTCGCCCGCAGCCAGTCGACGATCCCGGCGGGCCCCGCCTGCTGCGGATGCACCCGCATCAGGTCCATCACCACGAGGTTCGGCCGGAACTGCCCCGCCAGCGCCACCGCGTCGGCGTCGCTCGCGGCCCGCGCCACCTGCATCCCGCGCCGCTCCAGCGTCGCCGTCAGCGCCAGCGCGATCTCGGCGTGCTCCTCGATCAGCAGCACCCTCGGCGGATGCTGCTCACTGTCGCGCGGCGCCAGTGCCTTCAGCAGCACGGCCGGATCGGCACCGTAGGCCGCGTCGCGCGAGGCCTGCCCGAGCCCGGCCGTGACCAGCACCGGCACCTCGGCGGCCACCGCCGCCTGACGCAGCGACTGCAGTGCCGTACGGGTGATCGGCCCGGTCAGCGGGTCCACGAACAGCGCGGCCGGGAACGCCGCGATCTGCGCGTCGACCTCCTCGCGCGAGTGCACGATCACCGGCCGGTAGCCGCGGTCGCTCAGCGCCTGCTGGGTGGAGGCGTCCGGGGCCGGCCACACCAGCAGCCGGCGCGGATTGTCCAGCGGCTCCGGCGGCAGCTCGTCGTCCATCGGCACCGGACGCGGCGGGTCCGCCACCTCCACGGCCCCGCCGGGACCGTCCAGCGGCTCCGGCCCCTCGGCCGCGTTGGCGTCGGGCGCGCCTATCGCGTACGAGCGCCCGGTGCCCTGCGTGGCCGGGGCGAGCCGCGACTGGCCGCCCTGCGTGGCCGGGGCGAGCCGCGACTGGCCGCCCTGCGTGGCCGGGGCGAGCCGAGACTGGCCGGCCGGGGTGTGCTGCGGCTGCGCCTGCTGGCCCGGGGTCCCGGACTCGCCGGCGGCCGGCTGCTGGGGACGTGCGCTCTGCTCGGCGGCAGCAGAGGTGGAAGGTGTGGCGGCAGAGGTGGCAGGGGTGGCAGGGGTGGCGGCGGATGCTTCCGTGCGGTTGCCGAGCTTGCGGCGGCGGCCCGAGCCGCCCGGCTGGTGCGGGGGCGGGGTCGCGGCCGGCAGCGGCTGCTGCACCTGTGCGGCCTGGCGGTTGAAGGGGACGCCCTGACCCAGGGTCCGCACGCTGATCGCGCGGCCCTGTGTCGAGTTCGGGTCCACCGGCGCGGCGGCCTCCGCGGGCAGCGGCTGCGCGGCCCGCTGGGCGGCGGCACCCTCGGGCGGCAGCGGGGTGCCCGGGGCGGGCGTCGGCTGAGGCCGGGCCTGAGCAGGCTGTACGGGCGTACCGGCGCCGGAGGTGTCACCGGCGGCGGGCCACTGCTGCGGGGCGGGGGCGGGCGTACCGCCCGGCGGGGTGCCCTGACCGGGGGCGGCCTCCGCGGGCAGCGGCTGCGCGGCACCGGCGGCGGGCGCCTGCTGGGGCAGGGGACCCGCGGCGGCGGGCGGGCCCGGTACCTGGGCCTGAGCACCGGGAGCGGGGGGCTGACCCGGCTGGCCGGGCCCGGCGGCCTGGTCGGCCACCTGCGCCTGTGCCGTTCCCGGGCC
This sequence comes from Streptomyces thermospinosisporus, assembly GCF_039526425.1. Lineage (NCBI taxonomy): Bacteria > Bacillati > Actinomycetota > Actinomycetes > Kitasatosporales > Streptomycetaceae > Streptomyces > Streptomyces thermospinosisporus. Next base: position 1,169 of record NZ_BAAAIZ010000022.1, on the reverse strand, counting down.
GGATCCCGGCGCCGTTCCCTGGGCGGGGACCTGGGCCTGTGGCATCTGGCCGGGGGCGGGCAGCGGCACGCCCTGACCGGCGGTGCCCTGCTGGGGCACGGCCTGCGGTGCGCCGACGGCTCCGTTCGGCGGCAGCGGGGCCGCCTGCGGCGAGGCGTTCTGCGCGGGCTGCGGTGCAACGGCGGCACCCTGGGGCGGCACCGCTGCGGCCTGCGGTGCGACCGGGGCACCCTGCGCCACGGCACCCTGCGGAGCGGCGCCGTTCGGCGAGACGGGAACGCCGGGCACCGGCGCGGCGGCACCCGGCGCATGCCCCGGAACGGCCTGCGGCAGCGCGTTGGCGCCCTCGGGAGCGCCGGCGCCGTTCGGCGGCACGGGCCCACCCTGCGGCCCACCGGCCGCATGCTGCGGACCCGGCACCTGCTGAGTTCCTTGCGGGGGCACCGGTGCGCCCTGCGCCGGCACCGTCACGGCCTGGGGGGCCGCCATCACCGGGTTCGGCGGCACCGTCACCCCGTGCGCCGAGACGGGAGCCCCGGGCATCCCCGGGGCGGCACCGCCGAGTTGGCCGTCGGGAACGGCACCCGCCTGGGCCGGGACTCCCTGCGCGGCAGCCGCCGCGGCGGGCGCCTGACCGGGAGCGGCCTGCGGCACCGGCTGCTCGCCGGCCTGCGGCTGGACGTACTGCCCGGGCACCGCC
>NZ_BAAAIZ010000022.1:0-419 GCF_039526425.1 Streptomyces thermospinosisporus | reverse complement strand
TGCCCAGCGGCAACGGGCTGCTGACCTGCGGCGACGGGCTGCTGCCCTGCGGGTGCTCCCTGTGCCTGCCCGGCGTGCCCCGGGCCCTGCTCCTGTGCGGGCACCCCGCCGTTCGGCACCGGCTGGGGTTCGGCGACGCGCCGGCGGCGGCCCGTCGGGGCGTCCGTGGGGTGCGGCTGCGGCGGGGTGTGGTCGGCGGACTGGTCGTGCGGGGCGGCGTCGTGCCGGTTCTCGTCGAGCGGTGCGTTACCGGCCGCCCCCTGGGCGGGCACCGGTACGGGACCCGGGGCGGCCGCCTGCCCGACCGCCTCGGCCTGCCCCGCGGGGGAACCCTGCTGGGCCTGTGCGGCCTGCTGACCCTGGTCCGCGTCGGCCGGCGGCAGCGCGAAGACCGTGCGAGGGGCGGCTTCCTGCGCGGC
>NZ_BAAAIZ010000021.1:115672-118998 GCF_039526425.1 Streptomyces thermospinosisporus | reverse complement strand
GCCGTCGTGCTCGCCACGGCCGGCACGACGGTCGCCCTGCTCAACGGCGGGAACGAGACCCGGGCGAGCGAGCAGACCGGCGACTCAGGCCCGGAGGAGACCGGATCCTCCGGCCGGGCGTCCCCGCCGGCCGACTCCGGTCGCTCCAAGAGCCCGGAGGCGGAAGGGCGCGGCGAGACGGCCGGCGCGTCGCCCTCCGAGAAGCCCCAGGAGGAGAAGGACCGGGACACCGCCGGCCCCACCGAGCGCTCCACGCCGAAGGACGAGCCCGACGGCGACCCGACGGAGGACGGCGCCGGAGGCGGCGGGGGAGGCGGGGGAGGCGGCACCGACCCCACCACCCAGGCCCCCGTCTGCCACCCCATCGGCGGCGGCAAGTACAACTGCCAGGTCTGGCGCACCGCCAAGTCCTACACCGCCGCCGGCACCGAGGCCGGCATCCTCAACGCGGGCACCAACTACTTCTACTGCCAGAAGAACCTGGGCCGCCGCGAGACCCACGGCGAGTGGACCAACGTCTGGTGGGCGAAGACCGACGACGACAGCGGCAACACCGACGTCTGGGTCAGCGACGTCTACATCAGGGGCGGCGACAACGACGCACCGGTGCCCGGGCTGCCGCACTGCTGACAGAACCGCTCAAGACCCGAGGCCGTCACGCGGTTCTCCTCGGCGAACAGCCGGGTGCCTTGTGCGCACAGCTCCGCGTCGGCGCGGGCCCGCGCGCTGAACTGCTCAGCCGTCGCACCGAACAGCTCCCGCAGCGCCGGGGACTGAAGCAGCAGCTCGGTGAGCAGCGCCCGCTGCTGCCCGGGATGGGTGCGGGGCCTGCCGGTGCCGTCGTGCAGCACACCGTGCCGGTTGACGTACACCTGGGCGCCGGGCAGCACCGTGCCGTCCGCGAGCTCGATGCGCGCGGTGGGGAAGGGCAGCCAGGCCCGCCGGTAGTTGCCGTGCGGCCGCGGCACGCCCTCGCTGGCGTCGATCACCGCCAGCTGGTCGGCGTCCAGCCACAGCACGAACAGCTCCCGCACCACGCCGGGCGCGGCCACCGGGGACGCCGACACATACCCGGCCCGGCTCACATGGGCCGAGACGCCGACGTCGACACCCGTCACCCGGGCCCGCACCATCGGGACCGGCGCGGTGATGCCGGAGCCGGCCATCTTGTACCGCAGCTGCCCCGGGCAGGCGTTGGAGCCGATCGCCAGCACCGGCGTCCGCTCCTCGTGCACCAGCCGGTCCAGCGGCAGCAGCCGGTCCCCGTCCAGCAGCCCCGAGTCCTCGGGCCACGCGCCCGGATACAGCAGCGGATGCTCCCGGGGAGCCTCGGCCAGCCCCAAGGCCCGAAGTGTGCGGTCCTCGGCGCGCATGGCCCGCTCAGTCCTCCGGCGGCAGCTCGCCCGAGCCCCGCGTGATCAGCCGGGTCGGCAGCTCGATGCGCTCGGGCTTGATCAGCGTGCCGTCCAGCTGCGCGAACAGGCGCTCCGCCGCGGTCCGGCCGAGCGCCGCGGCGTCCTGGGCGACGACCGTCACGCCCGGCTGCAGCAGATCGGCCAGCTCGATGTCGTCGAAGCCGACCAGCGCGACCCGGCGGGACTGCTCGGCCAGCACCCTGATCACCGTGACCGTCACCCGGTTGTTGCCCGTGAAGATCGCGGTGACCGGCTCGGGTCCGGACAGCATCTCCTCGGCCGCCCGCCGTACCCGCCCGGGGTCGGTGATGCCCAGCGACATCCAGGAGTCCTGCACCGGTATGCCCGCGTCCTCCATCGCCGCCCGGTAGCCGCGCAGCCGCTCGGCCGCGGTGTGGATGCGGGGCATGTCGCCGATGAAGCCGATCCGGCGGTGGCCGTGCGCGATCAGATGGGCCACCCCGTCGCGGGCGCCGCCGAAGTTGTCCGACAGGACGACGTCCGCGTCGATCCTCCCGGCCGGACGGTCCACGAACACGGTGGCGACGCCCGCCTTGAGCTCCGGCTCCAGATACCGGTGGTCGTCACCGGCGGGGATCACCACAAGACCGTCCACCCGGCGGGCGCACAGCGCCAGGACCAGCTCCTGCTCGCGGTTTGGGTCCTCCGCGCTCGAGCCGTTGATCAGCAGCGCCCCGTGGGCGCGGGCCACCTCCTCGACCGCCCGGCTCAGCGGCCCGTAGAACGGGTCGGCGAGATCCTCCAGGACCAGACCGATGCTGGCGGTGCGCCCCTTGCGCAGCACCCGGGCGCTGTCGTTGCGCCGGAAGCCCAGGGCGTCGATGGCCTCCTGCACGCGCCGCTCGGTCTCCGGCGTGACGCCGGGCTCGCCGTTGACGACCCGCGACACCGTCTTCAGGCCCACCCCTGCGCGGGCGGCCACGTCCTTCATGGTCGGCCGGTTGCCGTAACGGTTCCCTCGGAGGCGGTCGGTGCGGCGGGGCGTCTCCGGCACGATGAGCTGTCCTGTCCTGTCGTCCACGGGGATGCGTAGGTCCATGGGGTTGTATGAGGATGTGGCGTCGAGCATAGAGCCTGGACAACGTTGTCAGAGCAGGAGACACTGTTCACCGCTCACTCCGGCCCGCGCAACCCGGCGAGGACGGGGTGCGGTCCGCCCCATGGCCGGCCCCTGGTCGCCCATGGTCCTTTCCGGGTGTTTTCGCATGTTCGACGGGGAGATCCGACACTGATGCACACCGACGTCGTGGGCGCGCTCGACATCGGCGGGACCAAGATCGCCGGCGCACTGGTGGACGGCCGGGGCCGGATTCTCGTCCGTGCCCAGCGGCCGACACCCGCCCGGGAGGACGGAGAGAACGTGATGCGGGCGGTGGAGGCCGTCCTGGGCGAGCTCGCCGCCTCTCCGCTGTGGGAGGGCGTCTCGGCCGTCGGGATCGGCAGCGCGGGCCCGGTGGACGCCTCAGCCGGCACCGTGAGCCCCGTGAACGTGCCCGGCTGGCGCGACTATCCGCTGGTCGCCCGCGTCCGGGAGGCGGCCGGCGGCCTGCCCGTCGAGCTGATCGGCGACGGGGTGGCCATCACGGCCGCCGAGCACTGGCAGGGCGCGGCACGCGGCCACGACAACGCCCTGTGCATGGTCGTCTCCACCGGGGTCGGCGGCGGGCTCGTCCTGGACGGCACCCTCCATGCCGGGCCCACCGGCAACGCGGGCCACATCGGTCACATCAGCGTCGACCTGGACGGCGACCCGTGCCCCTGCGGCTCGCGCGGCTGTGTGGAACGCATAGCCAGCGGCCCCAACATCGCCCGCCGCGCCCTGGAGGACGGCTGGCGGCCGGGCCCGGACGGGGACACCTCCGCCGCCGCGGTGGCCGCCGCCGCGCGGGC
>NZ_BAAAIZ010000021.1:101735-115643 GCF_039526425.1 Streptomyces thermospinosisporus | reverse complement strand
GACCCGGTGGCCGTCGCCTCCTTCGAACGGGCCGCCCGGGCGCTGGCCGCCGGCATCGCGGCGACGGCGACGCTCGTGGAGATCGACATCGCGGTGATCGGCGGGGGAGTCGGCAAGGCCGGCGAGATCCTCCTCGCCCCGCTGCGCAAGGCCCTCGCCGACTACGCCACCCTGTCGTTCGTCCGGCGTCTCGCGGTGGCTCCGGCGCAGATGGGCACGGATGCGGGGCTGGTCGGCGCGGCGGCCGCGGTACTGGCGCGGAGGCCGGATGCTGCGGCGGCGGGGGTTTGAGGAGACGGCGGGGTTTGAGAGACGGCGGGGTCCGAGGAGACGGCTGGGGTTTGAGAGACGGCGGGGTCCGAGGAGACGGCTGGGGTTTGAGGAGACGGCTGGGGTTTGAGGAGACGGCTGGGGTTTGAGGAGACGGCTGGGGTTTGAGGAGACGGCTGGGGTTTGAGGAGACGGCTGGGGTTTGAGGAGGGCTGAACGGATCCGTCCGGTCCGTTCTGGCGGGGGCTGAGCGGGTCCGTCCGCTCCGTTCTGGTCGGGAGCTGCGCGGTCCGTGTGGTTCGTCTTCCGAATCGGCGCGTGACCCCTGGGCCGTTCCGGCCGTTGAGGCGGGTATGAAGAAGCGCAGCATGCTGGCCATCGCCTCCCTCGCCACCGGATTCGTCGTCGCGGCGGTCACCCCTTCGCACGCGGCCGGTGAAGGCCTCGAGGGGCTCGGCGTCAAGGACGCCCTCAACACCCTCGACCAGGCGGTCGGCAGCGAGAGCCTGAACCTGGACCACTCGACCAAGGAGTCGGCCAAGGAGTCGGCCAAGAAGTCGGCCAAGGAGTCGGCCAAGGAGTCGGCCAAGAAGTCGGCCAAGAAGTCCAAAGACTGACGACCTCCCCGGCACGACAGCGACGGCGCCGGTGCCCTCCCCTCGGGGCGCCGGCGCCGTCGTGATGCGTTCTCAACTGGGGCTGGTTTCCGTGGCAGGGTGGAGCGGGCAAGCCTCTGGGGGCCAACAGAAGAGGGGGAACCGTGACCGTGGTCTGGATCAACGGTGCGTTCGGTGCGGGGAAGACCACCACCGCACGGGAACTGATCGAGCTGATCCCGAACAGCACGCTCTTCGACCCCGAGGTCATCGGCGGGGCACTCGCGCAGCTGCTGCCGCCCAAACGCCTCGCCGAGGTCGGTGACTACCAGGACCTCCCCATCTGGCGCCGTCTCGTCATCGACACGGCCGCCGCGATGCTCACCGAACTCGGCGGGACCCTCGTGGTCCCCATGACCCTGCTGCGCCAGGACTACCGCGACGAGATCTTCGGGGGCCTCGCCGCACGGCGGATACCCGTCCGGCATGTGCTTCTGGCCCCGGCGGAAACGATCCTGCGGGAGCGGATAGCCGGCCGTGAGGTGCCGGCGGAGATGCCCGACGCGGAGCTACGGATACGTCAGTGGTCCTACGACCACATCGAGCCGTACAAGGCCGCGCTCGCCTCCTGGCTGACGGCGGATGCGTACCCGGTGGACACGGGGGCGATGAGCCCGTACGACGCGGCGGTGCGGATCGCGGAGACGGTGCGCAGCGGGGCGGTGCCGGTGTGCGACATCGTGCAGACGCCGGAGCCGACGGCGGAGACCGTTGCCGCGGGGGTGCTGTTGTTCGACGAGGAGGACCGGGTGCTGCTCGTCGACCCGACGTACAAGGCGGGGTGGGAGTTTCCCGGGGGTGTGGTGGAGCCGGGGGAGGCGCCGGCGCGGGCCGGGATGCGGGAGGTCGCGGAGGAGACGGGGATCAGGCTGGCGGAGGTGCCGGCGTTGCTGGTGGTGGACTGGGAGCCGCCGGCGCCGCCCGGGTTCGGGGGGCTGCGGCTGCTGTTCGACGGGGGGCGGCTTGCGGCGGAGGATGCGGGGCGGTTGTTGCTGCCGGGGCCGGAGCTGCGGGAGTGGCGGTTTGCGAGTGAGGTGGAGGCGGCGGAGTTGTTGCCGCCGGTGAGGTATGCGCGGTTGCGGCAGGCCCTGCGGGCGCGGGAGCGGGGGAAGGCGGCGTATTTGGAAGCGGGGGTGCCTGTGGGATAGGGGCTGTTCTGGGTACGGCTTGTCGCAGCCGGCCGGGGGTGGGTTGCGCTTACCGGCGCTTGCAGGGTGCCGCCTGCGCCCACCCCCCACTCTCGACTGCGCTCGAGCGGGGGCACCCCCATCGCCCCGCAGGTGACGGCCCCTGCCCGCAGCTGGGAGGCCGGCCCTGCCCGCAGTGAACGGCGGCTCTGCCGCCCGGAGGAACGCGGCTCCGCCGCCCGCAGGTTGGCTGCGGGCGGCGGGGTTGATCAGGCGGGGCTGTTGGCGTAGTTGCGGAGGAAGTGGGCCTCGGCTACGGAGAGGCGCTCGAGTTCTTCGGGGGAGACGCTTTCGTTGACGGCGTGGATCTGGGCCTCCGGTTCGCTGAGGCCGATGAGGAGGATCTCCGCGTCGGGGTACAGGGCGGCGAGGGTGTTGCACAGGGGGATGGAGCCGCCCTGGCCGGCGAACTGGAGTTCCTGGCCCGGGTAGGCGACGGCCATCGCGTCGGCCATGGCGCGGTACGCGGGGCTCGAGGTGTCCGCGCGGAACGCCTGGCCCTGGCCGACCTGCTCGGTGCTGATCCGCGCACCCCACGGAGTGTGGGCCTCCAGGTGGGCCTGGAGCAGCTTGGTCGCCTCGGTCGCGTCGACGCCCGGCGGCACCCGCAGGCTGATCAGCGCGCGGGCGCTCGCCTGCACGGACGGGGTGGCGCCGACCACCGGCGGGCAGTCGATGCCGAGCACGGTGACCGCCGGGCGCGCCCAGATGCGGTCGGCGACCGTGCCGGAGCCGATGAGCTCGACCCCGTCCAGCACCTTGGCGTCCTTGCGGAACTGCTCCTCGTCGTACTGCAGTCCGTCCCAGGCGGCGTCGGTGGTGAGCCCGTCGATGGTGGTGCTGCCGTCCTCGGCACGCAGGGAGTCGAGGACACGCACCAGGGCGGCCAGCGCGTCGGGGGCGGCCCCGCCGAACTGACCGGAGTGCAGATTGCCCTCCAGGGTGTCGATGCGGACCCGCAGCATGGTCATGCCGCGCAGCGTGGAGGTGACCGTGGGCAGGCCGGCCCGGAAGTTGCCGGTGTCGCCGATGACGACGGTGTCGGCCTCGAGCAGCTCGGGGTGCGCCTCGGCGTACCGCTCCAGGCCGCCCGTGCCCTGCTCCTCCGAACCCTCCACGATCATCTTGACGTTGACGGGCACTCCGCCGTTCGCCTTCAGGGCGCGCAGCGCCAGCAGATGCATGATGAGGCCGCCCTTGCAGTCGGCCGCGCCGCGCCCGTACCAGCGGCCGTCCCGCTCGGTCAGCTCGAACGGCGGCGTCGCCCAGGCGGCCTCGTCCAGCGGCGGCTGCACGTCGTAGTGGGCGTAGAGGAGGACGGTCCTGGCGCCCTCGGGGCCGGGCAGGAAGCCGTACACCGACTGGGTGCCGTCGGGGGTGTCGAGCAGGGCCACGTCCTGGAAGCCCTCGGCCGTGAGTGCGTCGGCGATCCAGCGGGCGGCGCCCTCGCTCTCGCTGCGCGGGAACTGGTCGAAGTCCGCCACCGACTTGAACGCCACCAGTTCGGCGAGCTCTTGCTTCGCCCTCGGCATCAGGGAGGCGACGGTCGCGGCGACCGGATTCGACGACATGGGCACGCTCCTTGTGGGTGCGACGTTGTCCTACTGCGTACGTGTGGGCACGGCATGATCGTGCGGTATGGGTGACTGGTCCCGTGTAAGGGGCACCCACACCGCCGATCCTCCCACAGCGACCTGCGGCGATCGTCGCCGTAGGATGCGACAGGACGCAGCGGCAGGCGGCTAGATCGGAGCGGTAGACCATCGTGACCAGCGAGAACTCTTCAGCGGACGGCGAGCGCCAGGTGTGGGACGTCGTCGTGGTGGGCGCGGGACCCGCGGGGGCCTCGGCCGCGTATGCGGCGGCGGTCGCGGGACGGCGCGTATTGCTGCTGGAGAAGGCGGAGCTGCCGCGCTACAAGACCTGCGGCGGCGGCATCATCGGCCCCTCGCGCGATGCGCTCCCGCCCGGCTTCGACCTGCCGCTGAAGGACCGGGTGCACGCGGTGACGTTCTCCCACAACGGCCGTTTCACCCGCACCCGTCGCTCCCGCCAGATGCTCTTCGGTCTGGTCAACCGGCCCGAATTCGACCAGCAGCTGGTGGAGTCCGCGCAGAAGGCGGGCGCCGAGCTGCGCACCGGCGCCACCGTGCAGCGCGTCGAGCAGCACGGTGCGGCCGTGCCCGACCGGCGCACGGTCGCGGTGGTGCTGCAGGGCGGTGAGACGATCCTCTCCCGGGCGGTCGTCGGCGCCGACGGCAGCGCGAGCCGCATAGGCGCCCATGTGGGGGTGAAGGTCGACCAGGTGGACCTGGGGCTGGAAGCTGAGATCCCGGTTCCGGACACCGTCGCGGAGGACTGGAAGGGCCGCATCCTCATCGACTGGGGCCCGCTGCCCGGCAGTTACGGCTGGGTCTTCCCCAAGGGCGACACCCTCACCGTCGGCGTGATCTCGCGGCGCGGCGAAGGCGCGGCGACCAAGCGCTATCTGGAGGACTTCATCGGCCGGCTCGGCCTGGCCGGCTTTGAACCGAGCATCTCCTCCGGGCATCTGACCCGCTGCCGGGCCGACGACTCGCCGCTCTCCCGCGGCCGGGTGCTGGTCTGCGGGGACGCGGCCGGGCTGCTGGAGCCGTGGACCCGTGAGGGCATCTCCTTCGCGCTGCGCTCGGGGCGCCTGGCGGGGGAGTGGGCGGTCCGCATCGCCGAGGCCCACGACGCCGTGGACACCCGCCGCCAGGCGCTGAACTACGCCTTCGCCGTCAAGGCGGGGCTCGGGGTCGAGATGAGCGTCGGCAAGCGGATGCTGGCGGTGTTCGAGCGGCGTCCGGGCCTGTTCCACATGGCCCTCACCGGACTGCGCCCCGCGTGGCGGGCGTTCAAGGACGTCACCCAGGGCTCGACGTCGCTCGGCGAGCTGGTGCGGACGCATCCGATGGCCCAGCGTGCGCTGACGCTCCTGGACCGGCGCCAGGACGAGGGCGTCAGTCCGTGATCGTGATCCGGAAGACGGGGTGGTCGGGGGCGATCCGGCGCAGCTCCGCGTCGGACGAGCCGGGGCCCACGCCCTTGAAGAAGACCCCGACCTCCGCCTTCCAGCGCTTGAGGTAGGCGCGCAGCAGCGGCGGCTTGTCGTCGTCGGCGACCTCGACCGCGGTGAAGTTCTCCACGCGCTTGCCGAGGCGGAGCTGTCCGCCGCCGGCCGCGCGCATGTTGTGCGTCCACTGGACGTGGCCGCGCGGCGCGACGAGGTACTGCTGCCCGTCGACGGTCAGCGGGTTGACCGGTGTGGTCCGCCACTGGCCGCTCTTGCGGCCCCGCACCGCCAGCACCCGGGAACCCCAGACGCTGATGCCCCGGCGGGTGAGCCAGGCGACGAACCGGTTGAAGACGTTGACGGTGAACCAGCCGGGCTTGATGACATGCGTGGACAAGGGAACCTCCTGACGTGGCGGTGCGTGAGCGCCGCTCTCGATTGTGAGCACTGCTCTCGCCGGTGAACAGCAGTCTGCCTCACCCCGGCCACCGGAGCAAGAGCACTGCTCTCGTTTGTGTGCAGTGCTCTGCCTGTGTGCGACACTGAGCCCATGAGCAGCACACGCGGCGCCCGGGCCCGGGCCAGGATCGAAGTCACCGCGGCCATCAAGGAGGAGGCCCGCAGACAGCTTGTCGCGGAAGGTGCCGCCAAGCTGTCCCTGCGCGCCGTGGCCCGTGAACTCGGCATGGCGTCCTCCGCGATCTACCGCTACTTCCCCAGCCGCGACGATCTGCTGACCGCCCTCATCATCGACGCCTACGACTCCCTCGGCGAGGCGGCGGAGGCCGCCCGCACGCAGGCGTCCGGCGAGCCGCCGGCCCGGCGGTGGGCCGCCATCTGCGAAGCGGTGCGCAGCTGGGCCCTGGCCCATCCGCACGAGTACGCCCTGATCTACGGCACACCCGTCCCCGGCTACACCGCGCCCAGCACCACCATCCCGGCCGCCTCCCGCGTCGCCCTCGCCCTCATCGGGATCCTCCGCGAGGCGCGGCAGGAGTCGCGCCTCACCCCGCCCGCGCTGCCGGACGAACTCACGCCGGAGGCCGAGCGGATGGCCGCCGAGTTCGCGCCCGACCTGCCGCCTCAGGTCGCGGTGGCGCTGGTCGCCGCCTGGGCCGAGCTGTTCGGACTGGTCGGCTTCGAGGTGTTCGGCCAGTTCCACCGGGTGGTGGAGGACCGCGAGCGCTTCTTCCGCCATGCCGCGGCACGGCTCGCGGACTCGGTCGGGCTGACGTAGCGGGCCCGGCCAGGATCTGCTGAAGGACCGTCGGCTCCCTGGTGAAAGCCCCGTGGGCCTACTTCACCGGGAGTACGTCCGATCACCACGCCGGGGTGACGCGGCTCGGGCAGCCTGGCGTCTAGCGTGGCGGACATGGACGAGCTGCAGGGGCGCGGAGCCGGCCGGATGCGGGCCTGGTGGCGCCGGGGACCGGGGGCGGCCTGGCGTTACGGACCGCACGGCCTGACGGGGGAGGACGCCGAGGCCGGCGGCCGGTCCCGGCTGCCCTGGGTGTCCACCCTCCTGATCACGGCCTTCGTCATGGCCGGCTCCACCTTCGCCGCCCATGCCCAGGAGGGCGAGCGCGTCGCCCTGGACCCGTTCGCCAGGCTGCTGCTGTTCGCGGCGGGCGCCTCGCTCCTGCTGCGGCACCGCCATCCCGTGGCGGTGCTCAGCGGCACCGTCGGCGCCGTCCTGCTCTACCTCGGCGCCGGATACCCGTACGGCCCGGTGTTCCTGGTCGTCGCGGTGGCCTGCTTCACCGCCGTCGTGGCGGGGCACCGGCGTGCCGCCTGGACCGCGATGGGCACCCTCTGGGTGGGCCATCTGCTGCTCGCCCATGTGCTCTACCGCCAGCTGCCGCCCAACGGCGACTCCGCCGCCTCCTGGAACCAGGAGATCGTGGCCGCCACCTGGGTGGTCGCCCTGATTGCCGTGTCCGAGCTGGCGCGCGCCCGGCGCGAGCAGTGGGCGCGCGAGCGGGCCGAACGCGCCCAGGCGGCCCGCCGGCGCGCGGACGAGGAGCGTCTGCGCATCGCCCGCGAACTGCACGACGTGCTCGCCCACAGCATCTCCGTGATCAATGTGCAGGCCGGCGTCGGGCTCGCCCTCCTGGACAGCGACCCGGAGCAGGCCCGCACCGCGCTCACCACCATCAAGGACAAGAGCAAGGAGGCGCTCGGCGAGGTCCGCCAGGTGCTCGACACCCTCCGCACGCCCGGCGCGGCACCCCGGGCGCCGGCTCCCGGCCTGGACCGCCTGCCCGAACTCGTCGAGCAGGCGGCCGCCGCCGGCCTCAACGTCACGGTCGAGGGCGAGGCGCCGGACCTCGCGCCCGGCGCGGACCTCGCCGCCTTCCGGATCGTCCAGGAGGCGCTCACCAATGTGGTGCGGCACTCCGGGTCACGGAACGCGCGCGTGCGGATGGAGGAGCGCGACGGGGCCCTGCGCCTGTGCATCGACGACGACGGGCCCGCCACCGGCGCCGACGCGGGCGGCAGCGGCAACGGACTGGCCGGAATGCGGGAGCGGGCCGCCGCACTGGATGGCACGATCGATGCGGGCCCGCGCCCCGACGGCGGCTTCCGCGTGCTGGCCGTGCTCCCGCTCACGCCGAAGGAGGACCGGTGATCCGCGTACTGCTCGCCGACGACCAGTCGCTCGTCCGGGCGGGCTTCCGCGCCCTGCTGGACGCCCAGCCGGACATCGAGGTGGCCGGAGAGGCCTCCGACGGCGAGGAGGCGGTGCGGCTCATCCGCGAACTGCGCCCGGACGTCGTCCTGATGGACATCCGGATGCCCGCCCTCGACGGGCTGGCCGCCACCCGTCAGGTCACCGGTGACCCGGACCTGGCGGACGTGAAGGTGGTCATGCTCACCACCTTCGAGCTGGACGAGTACGTCTTCGAGGCGATCCGCTCCGGCGCCTCGGGCTTCCTGGTCAAGGACACCGAACCGGAGGAACTGCTCCGCGCGGTGCGGGCGGTGGTCGCGGGCGACGCCCTGCTGTCGCCCGGCGTGACCCGCCGCCTGATCGCCGAGTTCGCGGCCCGGTCCAAGGAACCGGCCGCCGCCGACGCCCTCGCCCAGCTCACCGAACGGGAGCGGGAGGTGATGGCGCTGGTCGGCATCGGCCTGTCCAACGAGGAGATCGCCCGCCGTCTGGTCGTCAGCCCGCTGACCGCCAAGACCCATGTGAGCCGCACCATGGTCAAGCTCGGCGCCCGCGACCGGGCCCAGCTGGTGGTGCTCGCCTACGAGTCCGGCCTGGTCCGCCCCGGCTGGCTGGGCTGACCGCGGCCGCGGGACGCCACCCCGCCCGGTCCGCTTGAGCACCCGTCAGCCGTCAGCCGCAGCCGCCGCATCGCACGGCCACGGCAGGGCGCGCGCCCGGCGGGGAGGATCACCCCGCCGGGCGCGCGGTGGAGGCGCCCCCGGTCACGGCGCGCCGACGCGCTCCGTCTCCGCCTCCCGCGAGGTGGACCTGGCGACGACCACCGACCGGCGGTCCCCACGACGCCACCGCAGTCCGGTGAGGGAGATCAGCAGCCCCGCCACGGCGATGCCGGTCACCACGATCAGCCCCGGCCGGTAGCTGTCCAGCACGGCCTGCGGGTCGGGCCGCTCCGGCGCGTGCGCGGTGACCACCGCCGTCACCACCGCCAGGAACAGCGCGCCTCCCACCTGGACGGACGTGTTGAGCAGCCCGGACACCATGCCCTGCTCGTGCTCGTCGACGCCGTTGGTGGCCTGGACGTTGAGCGAGGGGAAGGCCAGCGCGAAGCCCGAGCCGACCAGCAGCATGGTCGGCAGGACCACTGCGGCATACCCGGGATCGAGGTCGATGCGCAGGAACAGCACGTATCCGGTGACCATCAGGGAAAAGCCCAGCACGATCAGCCGCGCGGTACCGAACCGGTCGATCACCGCGCCCACCCTGGTCGCCGACAGTGCCACGAGCGCACCCGCCGGCAGGAAGGCCACGGACACCCGCATCGTCCACACGGCGTCCGCGTCGGTGGCCCGCACCCGCAGCAGCTGAGGCTTCTCGCTGCGCACCCGGCTCCTGCGGCGGGCGTGGAAGCCGCGCAGCAGCTCGTCGATGCCGTCCACGGCGAAGTCCGTGCCGGTCGGAGCGGGGGTGCCGCCGCGGGCCGCCTCGGCGTCGAACCGGTGGACGCAGGTCTCGTGCGCCTGGCGCCGCGCCCAGAAGGCGAGCGCGGAGGGCGCACCCGGCAGGAAGGTGTAGCACTCCACATCGGCGGGCGCACCGGCCAGCGTGTCGACCAGCAGGCGATGGCTCGCGCGGTACCAGGCGATCAGATCCGGGCCGTCGAGCGCGGGCTCCTCGCCCATGGCGCGCGGTGCCGTGTGCCCCTCGGCGACGAAGCCCGCGGCCCAGCGGTGCACCACGCCGGTGTGCCGCAGCAGGTCGCGCACCCGCCACCCGGGGCAGGGCGGCACCACCGCGTCGACGCCCGCCTGCTCTGCGGCGTCGGCCAGCAACCGGCCTTCTCGGTCCAGGATCTGAAGAAACCAGGCAGTGTCCATGACGAGGAGTCTGCCGCACGACGCGTACATGCCGATGCGCACGAGCAGGCACACCTGTTGATGCGCCGTGCAACGCATCCATGCCGGTGCGCGGCGGCGCACTCACCCCACCACCGCCGCGCACCGCGGCCGGCCTACGGCAGCGGCGTACCGCCCGTCGCGTTGACGATCTCGGCGGTGATGTAGGAGGCCTCCTGCGAGGCGAGGAACACATAGGCCGGGGCCATCTCGGCGGGCTGGGCGGGCCGGCCGATCGGGGCCTGCTTGCCGAACTCCGCGGTGTCCGGCAGCGTCGCCGGGATCAGCGGCGTCCACACCGGTCCCGGCGCGACGGCGTTGACCCGGATGCCCCGCTCGATCAGCATCTGCGCCAGGCCCTGGGTGAAGGTGACGATCGCGCCCTTCGTGGTCGCGTAGTCCAGCAGATGCGGACTCGGCTTGTACGCCTGGACCGAGGCGGAGTTGATGATGCTGCCGCCCTCCCGCAGGTGCGGCAGGGCGAACTTGCACAGCCAGAACATGCCGTAGAGGTTGGTGCGCATCACCCGGTCGAACTGCTCGGTGGTGATCGCCTCGATGCCGTCGGGCTGCGACATCTGGTACGCGGCGTTGTTCACCAGGATGTCGATGTGCCCGAACTCCGACGCGGCTCGGTCGATCAGGGCCCGGCAGTTCTCCTCCTCGCGGATGTCACAGGCGACGGCCACGGCCCGCCGGCCGGCCTCCTCGACCCACCGCGCGGTCTCGGCTGCCTCGTCCTTCTCGCTGTCCAGGTAGGTGAACAGCACATCGGCGCCCTCCCGGGCGAAGGCCAGCGCGACAGCCCGCCCGATGCCGGAGTCCCCACCGGTGATCACGGCCTTGCGGTCCTGCAGCCGTCCGCTGCCGCGGTAGGTGTCCTCGCCGTGGTCGGGCGGCGGGTCCATGGGGCCGGTCCAGCCCGGATGCGGCTGATCCTGGGAGGGGAAGTCGGGGGTCGGGTGCTGCCCGACGGGGTTCTGCTGCTCGGTCACGGTCCACTCCTCGTCCCACGATGTCGCTCACGTGGGACGCCGGGTACCCCGCCGGCCGCGGCTCAGCCCACCCGCCGGGTCGCGACCCCGGTGACCGTGGCCACCGCCGCGAGCGCCGCCACGCTGGTCAGGGCGGCCGGCAGGCTGAACCAGTCGGCCATGAAGCCGATGGCCGGCGGCCCGAGCAGCATGCCGCCGTAGCCCAGGGTGGAAGCGGTGGCGACGCCGCTCGGTCCGGCCAGTGCGCCGGCCCGCTCGACGGCCACCGGGAAGAGATTGGCGAGGCCGAGCCCGGTCACCGCGTAGCCGAGCAGGGCGGCCCACAGGGAGGGCGCCAGGGCGCCCAGCAGCATGCCGGCGCACGCGGTGGCGCCGCCCGCGACGACGGTCCGGGTCCGGCCCAGCCGCTCCAGCAGCGTCGTCCCGGTCAGCCGCCCGGCGGTCATCGCCAGCGCGAAGCAGGAGTAGCCGACGGCCGCCGCGCCCGCCGAGGCGCCGAGGTCCTGCTCCAGATGGAGCGCGCCCCAGTCGGCCAGGGCGCCCTCGCCGTAGGCGGTGCACAGGGCGATGAGCCCGAACACGATCACCAGGGCCCGGATGCGCCGGTCCGGGCGGCGCGGTCCGGCCTGCTGCTCCCGGCCCCGGTCCGCGGGGGTCAGCGGCTCGATGCGCAGCAGTACGCGCCCGGCGACCGCCGTCACCGCCAGGCCGACGGCGGCCAGCAGCCACAGATGCCGGGTGGGGGTGAGCGAGCCGGCGACCAGGGCGCCCAGGCCCGCGCCGACCATGCCGCCGAGGCTGAAGGCGGCGTGGAAGCTCGGCATGATCGGCCGCCGCAGCTCCGCGACCAGATCGACGGCGGCGCTGTTGAAGGCCACGTTGATCCCGCCGTAGGCGGCCCCGAACAGCAGCAGGACCGCGCCGAGCGCCGGCGCGGAGTGGGTCAGCGGCGGCAACCCCACGCTGAGGCAGAGCAGGACGGCGCACACCACGGTGACCCGATGGCTGCCGTAGCGGCGGCACAGCCGGCCGGTGAGGGTCATGGTGACGACGGCCCCCGCGGAGACGCCCAGCAGGGCGAGCCCGAGGGCGCTGGCCGAGGCCCCGGTCTGCTCCTTGATGGCGGGGATACGGACCACCCAGCCGGCGAAGACGAAGCCGTCCAGGGCGAAGAACGCGGTCAGGGCGAGTCGGAGCCGGACGAGGTCCGAACCCGGCACGACGCTGTGCGAACGGGTTTTGTTTATGAGCGGCACAAAAGCAGGCTAGGCGAGCGCCGGGGCCGGGTGCAAGGGGGGCCGGCGGCCGCCGAAAGGGGGCGGCGACACGCCTGTACGTGCCGCCATAGGGATGGGTTGTTAACCCGTGTGTACGTCCCGGATGGTGAGCTCCGCCGTCTTGCCTGACGTTGGATCACGTCGAGACCGGGCCAATCTGCTGACGAGGAGTCAGCAGCCCGGCCGCCGATGGAAGGATTCCCAGATGCGCTCTGCTCGCATGGTGCTCGCCAGCGCGACGGCCACCGCGGCCCTCGCGATCGCCGCGCCCCTGGCCTACGCCAACCACATGGATGACGGTGAGCACGACAAGTCTTCCTACAGCAAGGAGCACGACAAGGACAGCAAGCACGACAAGCCCTACGGCGGAATGCACACGGGCGGCGGTGCTCTGTCGTCGGTGTCCGACAAGGACTGGGAGAAGGGCGACGACAAGTACGAGGACGAGGACAAGAAGGAGGAGGACAAGAAGGAGGAGGACAAGAAGGACGACAAGTACGAGGGCAAGCACGACAAGCCCTACGGCGGTATGCACACCGGCGGCGGCGCCCTCGCCCTGTCCATGGACAAGGACTGGGAGAAGGGTGACGACAAGTACGAGGACAAGGACGAGGACAAGAAGTACGAGGACAAGGACGAGGACAAGAAGTACGAGGACAAGGACGAGGACAAGAAGTACGAGGACAAGTACTCGTCCAAGCACGACAAGCCGTACGGCGGTGTGCACACCGGTGGCGGCGCCCTCGCCCTGAACAAGGACTGGAGCGGCGACGAGGGCGGCAAGTACGACTCCTCCGAGACCTACAAGGACAAGAGCGAAGAGTCCTGGGGCAAGGACAAGGAGGAGTGGAAGCACGACAAGCCGAAGGGCGGCATGCACACCGGTGGCGGTGGCCTCGCCCAGCCGGGTGTGACCGCGGGCGGACTGGCCGCGCTGGCCTTCCTGGGCACCGGCATGTACGCGCTGCGCCGCAAGAAGGCAGCCGGAAGCGTGGCGTGAGCCGTGCCTGACCACATAGCGGCCGGGGCCGCCCCTCGCGCATGACGCGGCGGCGGCCCCGCCCGCCGAGCCCAACGTCGTGCCCGCTGCCGTGTCCGAATGAGGTGGTTCCCCCGATGGCAGCCAGTCCCCTTGCCCCCGCCGACAACGAGCCGCCGCCGAGAAGACGCAGACTGCGCGCCGCGATGACGGCGCTCTTCTGGGGTGCGGCTGCCCTGGTGCTGGCGGTCAGCCTGCTGGGCGGCGGGGCAGAGCCCCCCGCCGACAACCACGTGCCGCACGCTCCCCCTGCGGTGAGCGCCGAGAACTCCGTCGCCCCCCGTTCCGAGAAGTCCGCACCCTCGCCGGCCGCAACGGCACCCAGCCGGCCCGCTCCGAGCGCCCCGGCCCACAAGTCGATGCCGCGGTCCGCGCCCGTACGGCTGCTCGTCCCCAAGATCGCCGTCGACGCCCCCTTCACGGATCTCGAGGTCGGCGCGAGCGGCCAGCTTCAGGCGCCCCCGCCCGACGACACCAACCTCGTCGGCTGGTTCGCCAAGGGCGCGTCACCCGGAGAGCCCGGCACGGCGGTCGTCGCCGGACACGTCGACACCAAGACCTCACCCGCCGTGTTCGCCCGGCTGAGCGAACTCAAGAAGGGCGACCGCTTCCGGGTGGTGCGCAAGGACGGCAGCAAGGCGGTCTTCCAGGTGTACGACAAGGATTACTTCGACAAGGACGACTTCCCCGACGACCGCGTCTACGCCGACACCCCGGACGCCCAGATCCGGCTCATCACCTGCGCGGGGATGTACGACCGCGCCGCCAAGGACTACACGGAGAACCTGGTGATCTTCGCCCGGCTCGTGTGAGACGGGCGGCACAGCGGGACGGGGCGCGGTCCCGGCATCGCCACGCCCCGTCCGCGGTCCGCCGCCGCC
>NZ_BAAAIZ010000021.1:0-101687 GCF_039526425.1 Streptomyces thermospinosisporus | reverse complement strand
GGCGGACCACTGCCTTGCGCAGCTGCGGCCAGGCCAGCAGCAGCACGACCACGCCGTACACCGTCACCGAGAACGGCGTGTCGACCAGACCCGTGACGCTGCCGTCGCTGATCTGCAGCGCACGCCGCAGCTGCTGCTCGGCGGCCGGGCCGAGAATGACGCCGATGACGGCGGGCAGCACCGGCAGGCCGTAGCGCCGCATCCCGAACCCGATCAGACCGATGATCAGCAGCAGCACCAGGTCGATCACCTCGCCGCCCACCGCGTACGCGCCGACCGCCGCGAAGAAGAGGATCCCGGCGTAGAGGTACGGCCGCGGGATGCGCAGCAGCTTCGCCCACACCGGCGCCAGCGGAAGGTTCAGGGCGAGCAGCAGCACCATGCCGACGAACAGGGAGGCGATCAGGCCCCACACCAGGTCGGGTTCGCGCTCGAACAGCAGCGGGCCCGGCTGGATCCCGTACTGCTGGAACGCGGCCAGCATCACCGCCGCGACCGCCGTGGTCGGCAGCCCGAGGGTCAGCATCGACACCAGCGTGCCCGCCGCCGAGGACGACGCCGCCGACTCCGGGCCCGCCACACCCTCGATGGCGCCCTTGCCCCACTCGTCCTTGTGCTTCGACAGCCGCTTCTCGGTCACATACGACAGGAACGTCGGGATCTCCGCGCCGCCCGCCGGGATCGCGCCGAACGGGAAACCGATGAACGGGCCGCGCGCCCAGGACTTCCAGGTGCGCCGCACATCGTCGCGGCCCAGCCACGGCCGGCCGACCGGGATCGGCTCCGGCGGGCGGCGCCGCAGATGCGCGGCGACCCACAGCGCCTCACCGATGGCGAACAGACCCACCGCGACGATCACCACGTCGATGCCGTCCGCGAGCTGCAGCGACCCGAAGGTCAGCCGCTGCTGACCGGTCATCTGGTCCAGGCCGACCAGACCCAGCGTCAGGCCGATCAGCAGCGAGGCCATGCCCCGCACCCTCGACGAACCCAGCACCGACGTCACCGCGATGAACGCCAGCACCATGATGGCGAAGTAGTCCGGAGCGCCGATGTCCACGGCCAGGTCGGCCACCGTCGGCGCCAGCGCCACCAGCAGGATCGTGCCCACCAAGCCGCCGGCGAAGTGCCCGATGGCGGCCGCAGCGAGTGCCTGCGCTCCGCGCCCGGATTTGGCCATGGGGTTGCCCTCCATGGCCGCCACCACCGCGGCGCTCTCACCTGGGGTGTTCAGCAGGATCGAGGTGGTCGAACCGCCGAACATGGCGCCGTAGTAGATCCCGGCGAACATGATGAACGCGCCGGTCGGGTCGAGCCCGTACGTCACCGGAAGCAGCAGCGCCACCGCCATCGCCGGGCCGATGCCGGGCAGCACGCCGATCGCGGTGCCCAGCAGCACACCGAGCGCCGCCCACAGCAGGTTGACCGGGGTGAGCGCGGTGCCGAAGCCGTCCAGCAGGGAGTTGAGGGCGTTCATGTCACAGCACTCCCATCAGCGGACCGCCGGGCAGCGGTACTCCGAGCAGCTTGTCGAACACGGCGTAGGTGGTCAGGGAGAGCACCGCCGCGATGAGCGGATCGCGGTCGATGCGGCGGCTGCCGAGGGCGTAGGCCGCGCCCCAGAACAGCAGGGCACCGGCGGCGGGGAAGCCGAGCGGGTCGATCAGCACCGCCGAGCCGAGGAACACCCCGGCGAGCAGCAGCACGGTGCGCCAGTCGGCCGGCTCGGACAGGTCGATGTCCTCGCCGGTCTCGGCCTGGCCCCGGCCGCCGCGCAGCACGTCCACCGCTAGCAGGGCGGCCACGACCAGCAGACCCGCGCCGACCACGACCGGCACGGTCCTCGGTCCGACGGGGCCGCGCTGGGTGAGGTCCACGTCCATGGTGAGCGCGTCGCTCAGGACGAGCACACCGAGCACCAGCAGCAGCGCGGACACGCCGAGTTCGGAGCGGTCGCGCCACCGGGAGCGGCGCTCTGCCGTCCCGGCCTCGGGAACGTCTGTCTCAGCCGTCACAGTCCCAGCTCCTTCAGCACGGAGACCACCCGCTTGTCCTGGGCATCGAGGAAGGCGCCGAACTTCTCACCGGTGAGGAAGGCGTCGTCCCAGCCGTTGCGCTTCATCGACTCCTGCCACTCCTTCGAGTCGTGCAGCGCCTCGGCCAGCCGGATGAGCTTGGTCCGCTCGGCCTCGGACAGGCCGGGCGGGGCGACCAGGCCGCGCCAGTTGGTGAAGTTCACGTCGTAGCCCGCCTCGCGGAGGGTGGGGGCGTCGAGGCCGGGCACTCGTTCGGGGCCGGTGACCGCGAGCAGCCGCAGCTCGCCCGCCTTGATCTGGTCCAGGTACTCGCCGACGCCGGAGACGCCGAAGGCGACCTTGTTGCCGAGGATCGAGGCGAGCAGCTCGCCGCCGCCGTCGAAGGGGATGTAGTTGACCTGCTTGGGGGAGATCCCGGCGGCCCGCGCCATCAGCATCGGCGCGAGATGGTCGGGCCCGCCGGGGGAGGAGCCGCCGCCGACCGGGAGCTTGCCGGGGGCCTCCTTCCAGGCGTCGATCAGGTCGTCGATCGTCTTGTACGGCGAGTTCTCGGCCACCACCACGACGTCCTGCTCCTCGGTGAGCCGGGCGATCGGGGTGGTGTCCGCCAGCGTCCTCGGCGCGTGGTTGGACCGGACGGCGCCGACGACGCCGAGCCCCATCGACATGGCGAGCTTGCCGTTGCCGTGCTCGCTCACCAGCCGGCTGAGGCCGACGGTGCCGCCCGCGCCGGGCAGGTTGAACACCTCGATGTTGTGGGTCAGTCCGGCGTCCTCGGCGTCCTTCGCGGCCGTACGGGCCGTGATGTCGTAGCCGCCGCCGGGAGTGTTGGGCACCATCAGGCGCAGGCCCGGGATCCGGGTGCCGGTCTCGGCCCCGCTGCCGGTCGTCAGCAGCGGCGGACCCGCGAGCACGAGCACGGCGGCCCCGAGCAGGGCGAGGGGGGTGCGCAGGCGCACGAATGCCACCACCTGTCGGTAGGTCGTCCTGGGAAGTTGTCGTCACAAGGTGTGGGGGGAGAACACGCGAAGCCCTGGGCGGAGGGTGGCGTGCGCCACATGGTGCACGTGCGCGTCAGGGCTGTCTCGCTTGCGGAACCAAAGGAGGTTCTGGTCATTGCGTCAACGGGCCGCGCGACCGCCGGTGCCGCACATCTCTTTCGCTCATGCCCAGGTGGCGGCCATGATGGGCGGCTGCGGCACCGGCGCGGCGGCGGAAGGACGGAAGGAGTGGAACGATGAGCAGCTCGCAGGGCACGCCCGGTACGTGCCCCGCGTCCGGGTCCGGGGACACCATCGACGTGCTGGTGGTCGACGACGACTTCATGGTGGCGCGGGTACACCGTGCCTACACCGAGCGCGTCGCACCGTTCCGGGTCGTCGGGGTGGCCGGCACCGGCGAGCAGGCCGTCGCCGCCGTCGACGAACTCCGCCCCGATCTGGTGCTGCTCGACCTCTACCTGCCCGATCTGTTCGGGCTGGACGTCATCCCCCGGCTGCGCACGGCCGGCCACGACTGCGACGTGATGGTCGTCAGCGCCGCCCGGGACGCGGACGCGGTGCGCGGCGCGGTGCGGCACGGGGTCGTCGACTACCTGCTCAAGCCGTTCGAGTTCGAGGAGTTCCGGGCCCGCCTCGAGCGCTACGCCGGCCGGCGCGGACGGCTGCAGGACACGGTGGTCCGCAGCCAGGCGGACGTGGACCGCGTCCTCGCCGGCGCGGCGGTCCCGCCGGCCACCTCTCAGGTGCTGCCCAAGGGCATGAGCGTGGAGACCGCCGAGCTGATCGAGCGCACCCTGCGCGAGACGGACGGCACGCTCTCCGCCTCCGAGTGCGCGGAACTGACCGGCGTCTCCCGCGTCAGCGCCCGCCGCTACCTCGAGCACTTCCACGCCCGCGGCACCGCCGAGGTCTCCCTCCGCTACGGAGCAGCGGGCCGCCCCGAACGCCGCTATCGGTATGTCGGCAACGAGGCGGCGCAGGGCGGCGGGGTGCGCCGGGGGGCGGAGGCGGAGGCGCGGGGGTAGGCCGCGCCGCACCCGGGACAGCGGTCGGTGTCGGCTGCGGGCCGGGTACCCGTGGGCTTGGGTGCCCGGGTGCCCGGGTGTCCGTGGGGCCGGGGCTGGTCGGCGGAGGCCGCGGGCAGCGGGATCGTGCGGCTGTCCGGGGCTTGGGTGGTCGTCGTTACGGGGCGGTCGCGGGTCAAGTGGGCGCAGGGTCGGGGCTGGTGGGCGGAGCCGGCGGGGGCACCGGGTTCGCGTGGCTGCCGGGGGCTGGAGGGTCGGCGCTACGGGGCGGTCGCGGGTCAAGTGGGCACAAGGTCGGGGCTGGTCGGTGGAGCCGGCGGGCAGCGGGTTCGCGTGGCTGTCCGGGGCTTGGGTGGTCGTCGTTACGGGGCGGTCGCGGGTCAAGTGGGCGCAGGGTCGGGGCTGGTGGGCGGAGCCGGCGGGCAGCGGGTTCGCGTGGCTGTCCGGGGCTTGGGTGGTCGTCGTTACGGGGCGGTCGCGGGTCAAGTGGGCGCAGGGTCGGGGCTGGTGGGCGGAGCCGGCGGGGGCACCGGGTTCGCGCGGCTGCCGGGGGCCTGGGCGGTCGCCGCCACGGGGCGGTCGCGGGTCAAGTGCGCAGGGCGGGGGGCCGGACGGTCGCAGCCGGTCGGCGGTCGAGTGTCGTGGGCCTACCGCACGTGGCGGGAGCCCTCGTTTCCCTGGAGCGAGCGTGTTGCCACGGCCTGGCATGTCGCGCCACACCAAGCCCGGTCGGAAGCCACGAGGGATGGCGCGGATGGGTCGCGACCGGGTCGGTGGCAGTCGGCCGAGCGCCAAGCGCCGGGGGTTCACCGGTCGCGCTGAACCCCGGATGTGAGCGGCTGCCAGGCCGCTGCCGGGCCGGGCCGGTGATCGGCCGGCGGATGAGGGAGGACAGCGCCCCCGACCGAGGTCGGGGGCGGCGCAGCCGACGGGCTGTCAGGTGCCGCGGGCCCAGCGGATGCGGTGGGAGGCGAAGGAGGCCGGGAAGCGGGCTGCGCCGAGGGCCAGGGCGGTTGCCGCGCTGGCGATGCCTAGGACGGCGCCGGCGGCGACGTCGCCCGGGTAGTGGACGCCCGTGTGGATGCGCGAGTAGCCCACCGCGCCGGCCAGGGCGCCCAAGGGCACGGAGGTGGCCGGGAGCACCGTGCCGACGGCCGTGGCGAAGGCGACCGCCGATGCCGTGTGGCCGGACGGGAAGCTCGCCGAGGTCGGCATGGGCACATGGCGGTCCACCGTCACCCGGGCCGCCTCACGGTCCGGGCGTGCCCGGCGCACCAGCCGCTTGCCCAGGAGGTTCGCCGAGGCCGAGGCCACCGCGATGGCGCCCACCCCGGCGAGCGCGGCCCGGCGCTGGCGTGCGCCGCCGAGGGCCAGCGCGCCCGCGATGGCGAACGAGATCTTGGAGTGGTCGGCGGCGTGGGAGAGGCGCCGCAGCGCACGGTCGAGCGCGGGCGTCGGCGTGGCGGCGACGGCGGCGTAGAGCGCGCCGTCCACCGCCCTCAGGTCACTCAGCACGGAGGCCAGCGCGCGCCGGAGGCCGTCGGCGGGCGGTACGCGTTCGGTGGGCGGACGGGCGACGGCGTCGTCTGAGCTGGTCGGCTCGCTCATGTCTCTCTCCCGCGATGGCGATGTGCGGTGGCGGCCCGTGCGCAGGGTCCGGGGATCACCAGGTGCCCACGGTACGCGTGCTCCATCCTGCGCCCGCGCGGAGGGCACGCCGAAGGCATCGCCGGCGCATACCCCCCGCCCGTATGAAAATCCAGGGCTGATCGGCTTGACTTCATACCCCAGGGGGGTATCGTGAGCTGCATCGAGACCGGCCGACGGGGAGTCGGCGCCCGTGAGGAGAGACGGCCATGCAGACCGGAGTGAAGATCACCGCGTTCGCGGCGGCCCTGGCCGCGACCTTCGGCACGGCCTACGGCGTCGGTCAGGCGCTGGACCCGGTCGCCGCCGAGCCCGCCCCCGCGCACGACAAACAGCACACGGCGTCCGGTCCGCCGGGCAAGGGCGGCGGCGGTCACGGCGGGCACGAGACCGCCCCGGCCGGCGGGCTGCAGATCTCCGAGGGCGGCTACACCCTCGACCTGCACACCCCGCGGGTGACCGCGGGGGAGCGCAGCGATCTGCGCTTCACCGTCCGGGACACCCGTGGCCGGGCCGTCACCGACTTCCGCCGGGTGCACGACAAGGAACTCCACCTCATCATCGCCTCGCGCGACCTGGGGACCTTCCGTCATCTGCACCCCAGCCGTGCCGCCGACGGCACCTGGAGCACTCCTGTGGACCTGCCCAAGGCCGGCGGCTACCGGGTCTTCGCCGACTTCACACCGGAGCGCAAGCACGCCGAGAACCTCACCCTCGGTGCCGACCTCGCCGCCTCCGGCCCCTACCGGCCCCAGGAACTGCCGAAGCCCCAGCGCATCGCCCGCGTCGACGGCTACGAGGTCGAGCTGAACGGCGACCTGCGGCCCGGCAAGCCCGGCGAGCTGCGCCTGAACGTCTCCCGTGACGGCAAGCCCGTCACCGACCTCCAGCCCTACCTGGGCGCCTACGGGCACCTGGTGGCCCTGCGCTCCGGCGACCTCGCCTATCTGCATGTGCACCCGAACGGCGAACCCGGCGACGGCAGCACCGAGCCGGGCCCGGACGTCTCGTTCACGGCCACGGCGCCGAGCAGCGGCAGCTACCGGCTGTTCCTGGACTTCAAGCACAACGGGGTCGTCCGCACCGCGGCGTTCACCGTCCACGCCGGATGGGCCACCGGCGACACCGCCGACGCCCCGTCCCACCCGGCGGAGGAGCCGGGCACGCCCGGCCACTCCGACGACGGCCACGGCCACTGAACCTCTGAGTCACTGCTGGTCGCTGAGCCGCTCGCGCATCACCGAGCCCCCGCCGGGCGCCGGTCAGCCCAGCGCCCGGTCCAGGTTGAACGCCGCGCTGATCAGCGCCAGATGTGTGAACGCCTGCGGGAAGTTGCCCTGTTGCTCCCCGGTGTGGCCGATCTCCTCGGCGTACAGGCCGAGATGGTTGGCGTAGGTGAGCATCTTCTCGAAGGCGAGCGTCGCCTCGTCGAGGCGCCCGGCGCGGGTCAGCGACTCGACGTACCAGAACGAGCAGATCGAGAACGTGCCCTCGTCGCCGCGCAGTCCGTCCGGGCTCGCCTGCGGGTCGTAGCGGTAGACCAGCGAGTCCGAGACCAGTTCCCCGGTGAGGGAGTCCAGCGTGGACAGCCACTTGGGGTCGGTCGGCGCGATGAACTTGGACAGCGGCATCATCAGCACCGCCGCGTCCAGCACGTCCCCCTCCTCCTGCTGCACGAAGGCCCGGCGCTCCGCCGACCAGCAACGGCTCATGATCCGCCGGTAGATGGCGTCACGGCTGGTCAGCCAGCGATTGAGATCGGCGGGCAGTCCGCGCCGGTTGGCCATGCGGACCGCCCGCTCGATCGCCACCCAGCACATCAGCCGCGAGTAGAGGAAGTTCTTGCGCCCGCCGCGGGTCTCCCAGATGCCCTCGTCGGGCTGGTCCCAGTGCGCGCAGACCCAGTCGACCAGCGCGCACACGTTCTCCCACTGCTCGCTGGAGATCGGCTCGGCCCACTTGTCGTAGAGGTAGATGGAGTCGATCAGCGCCCCGTAGATGTCGAGCTGCAGCTGATCGGCAGCGGCGTTGCCGACGCGCACCGGCGCCGAGCCCTGGTGGCCCTCCAGATGGGCCAGCTCCCGCTCGGGCAGATCCATGCGGCCGTCGATGCCGTACATGATCTGCAGCGGGCCCGAGCCGCTGCCGTCGCCCG
This sequence comes from Streptomyces thermospinosisporus, assembly GCF_039526425.1. Classification (NCBI taxonomy): domain Bacteria; kingdom Bacillati; phylum Actinomycetota; class Actinomycetes; order Kitasatosporales; family Streptomycetaceae; genus Streptomyces; species Streptomyces thermospinosisporus. The sequence goes on along the minus strand of NZ_BAAAIZ010000021.1, from coordinate 93,823 downwards.
GGCTGATGTGCCGGGAGACGAACCCCATGAACGCCTCCGCCTCCTCGGTGAAGCCGAGCCGCAGCAGGGCGTACACGCAGAACGCCGCGTCCCGCACCCAGACATAGCGGTAGTCCCAGTTGCGCACCCCGCCGATCTGCTCGGGGAGGCTGGTGGTCGGGGCGGCCACGATCGCCCCGGTCGGCTCATAGGTGAGCAGCTTCAGGGTGAGCGCCGAGCGGTGCACCATCTCCCGCCAGCGCCCCCGGTAGCGGGAGGAGGCCAGCCAGCGCCGCCAGTACCGGACCGTCGCGTTGAACTGCTCCTCCGCCTCCGCACTGGCGCATCCGCGCGGCGGCACGTCGCCGCCGACCTGGTCCAGAGCGAAGACCGCCGACTCGCCCTCGGCCAGCTTGAAGCCCGCGCGCACGTCCTGCCCCTCGGCCTCCACGGGGACCGTCGCGGTGAGCGCCAGCGCCATGGTGCCGGCGTCGAAGACGGCGGTGTCGCCGGTCAGGCGCAGGGTGTGCGGCCGGGTGCCGTACTCGAACCGCGGGGCGACGCGGGTGCGGAAGGGCATCGCGCCGCGCACGCACAGCACCCGCCGGATCAGCCGGTGCCGGCCCTCCCGGTCGGCCGCACCCGGGATCGGCATGAAGTCCTGCACCTCACCGACGCCTTCCTCGGTGAAGAAGCGGGTGATCAGGACATTGGTGTCGGGGAAGTAGAACTGCTTGGTGCGCGCCGGGACGGCCGCCGCCAGCTCGAAGCAGCCGCCGCGCTCGGCGTCGAGGATCGCGGCGAAGACGCTGGGCGAGTCGAAGGAGGGGCAGCAGTACCAGTCGATGGTGCCGTCGGTGCCCACCAGGGCCACACTGCGCAGGTCGCCGATCAGCCCGTGATCGGCGATCGGCACGTACCGCCGCGTCCCGTACGGCTGACGCTCACCGGCCGTCGCACCCATCGCAGCCTCCCGGACCCGCGCACGGGCCCTCCTGCCAGCTTAGGGTCGGTGCCGTGAACGCCGCTCGGCGTGCGACGCCCGGCACCGGGCGCGGCGTGGGCGGGAGCCCCGGACGTGCTCAGACCACCAGGACGCGCAGTCCCGCCTCCTCGAAGCGGCGCACCGTCTCCGGGGCCGCCGAGGAGTCGGTGACCAGGGTGTGCACGGCCCCGGTCGCGCAGATGCGGGCGAACGCCCGGCGGCCCAGCTTGCTGGCGTCGGCGGCCACCACCACCCGCTCGGCGCGCTCGCACAGCATGCGGTTGATCGCCGCCTCCGCCTCGTCGTTGGCCGAGGTGCCGTGCTGGGGATCGAAGCCGACGACACCGAGCACCGCCACATCCAGGGCGAGCTGCCCCAGTACCCCGTCCGCCAGCGGCCCGATCAGCTCGTACGACTGCGCCCGCGCCACGCCGCCGGTCACCACGATCTTGAACTGGGGCCGCACGGCGAGCTCGTTGGCGATGTTCAGCGCGTTCGTCACCACGGTCAGCGCCGGCGAACCGGAGCTGAGATCGCCGCGCACGGCGAGCGCCCGCGCCACCTCCGTGGTGGTCGTCCCGCCGGTCAGCCCGACCGTCTCCCCGGGCGCGACCAGGTCCGCCACCGCCTTGGCGATGCGCTGCTTCTCGGAGGCGTGCCGGGCGGTCTTGTAGCGCAGCGGCAGCTCGTACGACACGCCGTGGACCACGGCGCCGCCCCGGGTGCGCACCAGCATCTGCTGCTCGGCCAGCTGGTCGAAGTCCCGGCGGATCGTCGCCGCCGACACGCCGAGCTCGGTGGCCGCGTCCTCGACGTCCAGCCGGCCGCGCTCCACGAGCAGTTCCAGCAGCGCCTTCCAGCGGGCGTCCCGCGACATCCACCCTCCCGTACCCGGCCGGCCCAAGGTCTGCGGCGACCCTAACGCACTCCCTCGCCGCGGGCCGCGGCTCCGACGGCCGAGCGGCAGGGCGGCGGCCCGGGCATCCGGGTACCGATGAGACAGGGGCGCGACGAGCCCGCCCGCCCCGTGTCCCCCGGTGGGCGGGCGGTCTCGCGCCTGCGGACGTCCAGAGCTCCGAGGTGGCAGCGGCAGCGTTCACCAGAAGAAGTAGCCGCGGCCTTCGCACCTGGACGCCGTGAACGGTAGTGGAGGACGAGCGTGCGGCGCATCGGATTTACGCGCGGGCGCGCCAGGAAGCGCCCGAGGCCGCTGGAGCTGCATGCTTGATTCTGCTTGAAATCAGCCTGTATCTTGCAAGAATAATCATTCGCTCTGGGGGTACCGCATGACCCATGTAGAGACCGAACTGAGCAGCCAGCCGGAGTGCTGGACCCGAGCCGCCGCGGAGGCGGCCGAGCACGGCTCGGTACTGCCGACGGCGGGGGAGCGGGTCGCGGTCGTCGGCTGCGGCACCTCCTACTTCATGGCGCAGGCGATCGCCGCGCTGCGCGAGTCGAGCGGCCAGGGCGAGACGGACGCCTTCGCCGCCTCCGAGTTCCCGCACGGCCGCAGTTACGACCGTGTCCTCGCCCTCACCCGCTCCGGCACCACCACCGAAGTCCTCGACCTGCTGCGGGCGTTGCGGGACCGCACCCGCACCACCGCCGTCACCGCCGACCCGGCCACTTCGGTGATGAAGCTGGCCCACGACACCGTCGTGCTCGACTACGCGGACGAACGGTCCGTCGTCCAGACCCGGTTCGCCACCACCGCCCTCACCCTCCTGCGCGCCCACCTCGGCCTGCACTCCGGCGCCGTGGTCGGGGACGCGCGCACGGCCCTCGCCGAACCCCTGCCCGAGAAGCTCGTGGACTGCACCCAGTTCACCTTCCTCGGCCGGGGCTGGACCGTCGGCCTGGCCAACGAGGCCGGACTGAAGATGCGCGAGGCCTCGCTGTCCTGGACCGAGTCCTACCCGGCGATGGAGTACCGGCACGGACCCATCAGCATCACCACCGAGGGCACGGCGACCTGGATGTTCGGCGAGGCCCCCGACGGGCTGGCCGAGCAGGTCCGCGGCACCGGCGGGCTGTGGATCGAGGGCACCCTCGACCCGCTCGCCGAACTGGTCCGCGCCCAGCGCCTCGCGGTCGCCGTGGCCGCCTCCCGCGGCCTCGACCCGGACCACCCCCGCCACCTGACCCGCTCGGTCATCCTCACGCCCTGACGACACAGGGTCCCCCCCGCCGTCGCCCCTCCGGCACCGACACCGTCGACGAACAGGACACCCCGTGCCCCTCACCACCACCGGCGACCTCGTCACCCGAGCGGCCGCGGCACGCTCGGCGGTCGCCGCATTCAACGTCATCACGCTGGAGCACATCGAGGCGGTCATCGCCGGCGCCGAGTCGGTGAACGCCCCCGTCGTCCTCCAAGTGAGCGAGAACGCGGTCAAGTTCCGCTACGGACGCCTGCACCCGCTGGCCCGTGCCGCCGTCACCGCCGCCGAACGCGCCACCGTGCCCGTCGCGCTGCACCTCGACCACGTCAAGAGCGACGCCCTGCTGCGCCAGGCGCCGGACGCCGGTTTCGGCTCCGTGATGTACGACGCGGCCGGCCTGCCCTACGCCGAGAACCTCGCCGCGACCCGCGCCGCCGCGGACTGGGCGCACGCCCAAGGGCTCTGGATCGAGGCCGAGCTGGGGCAGATCGGCGGCAAGGACGGCCGGCCCCCCTTGGACGCCCACGCCCCGGGCGCCCGCACCGACCCCGACCAGGCCCGGGCGTTCGTCGCCGACTCGGGAGTGGACGCCCTGGCCGTCGCCATCGGCACCAGCCACGCCATGACCACCCGCACCGCGGCCATCGACCGCACACTGCTCAAACGCCTCTCCGCCGCCCTGGACGTCCCCCTCGTCCTGCACGGCTCCTCCGGCCTGCCGGACCCCGAACTGGCCGCGGCGGTCGCCGGCGGCATCACCAAGGTGAACGTGGGCACCGCCCTGAACATCGCGATGACCGGCGCGATCCGGGAGTACCTGGCGGCCCACCCGGAGGCGGTCGACTCGCGCAGCTATCTGACGGTGGGCCGCGAGGCGATGACCCGGACCGTGGCCTCGATCATCCAGGCCCTCGGGCCGGCCCCGGCGGCGTCGTCCTGACGGCCTTCCCCATCACCGAACTTCAGCTCGTTCCGGACTCAACTCTCCAGCAACCGCCACGCCGTGAGCGCGAGCGTGGCCCGTACCAGCCCCGCCGGCTCGGCGAGGTCGAAGCCGAGCATTCGTGCAGGGCAGAGCCGTCGTCAAGACCTTCGGCGGCACAGGCCGCGCACACCGCGCCTTCCGCACGGCCACGGACGAGTTCACGGACGTCTTCCACCGGTTCGTGCGAGGGCTGGCCGGGATCGCCGCCGGCATGCAGACGCTGCTCTCCCCGCCGTTCGTGCTGCTGGCCGTGCTCACCGGCGGCACCGCACTGATCAACGGGGGCCGCATGCCGCCGGCCGACCTGCTGCCCTTCCTGCCGCTGGGCCTCGGACTCACCGCTCCGGTGGCGGCCCTCGGCCACGGCTTCGACGACATGCGGGCGGCGCACCAGGCGCTGCGGCGCATCCGTGACGTCCTCGCGGTCCCGCCGCTGCCCCAGCCCGCCAGGCCCGCCCCGAGCGGCTGATGCACGGCCGGACGGTGGTGATGGTGGCGCACCGGCTGAGCACCGTCGAACGCGCCGACCGCGTCGCCTTCCTCGACGGCGGCCGGATCGCCGAGCAGGGCGACCACCAGGAGCTGCTGGCCCGCGGCGGGCGCTACGCCGCCTTCTGGTCGGCGGCGCTCACCGTCGCTTCACGGCCCTGAGCACCACGAACTTCGGGTCGCTCGCCATCACTTCGCTGTTGCCGAACAGCCGGCGCAGCCGCACGTGGTAGCCCAGGTGGCGGTTGCCGATGACCCACAGCTCGCCGCCCGGGCGCAGTGTGCGCCGGGCGTCGGCGAACATGCGCCGGGCGGTGATGTCGGTGGTCGCCTGGTGGGAGTGGAACGGCGGGTTGTTCAGCACCAGGTCGACGCTGCCCGCCGCCACCCCGGCCAGACCGTCGCCGACCCGGAACTCCGCATGCCCCGGAACGCCGTTGACCCGGTAGGTCTCCTGCGCGGACGCCACCGCCTGGAAGGACTCGTCCACGAACAGCACCTCGGCCCGCGGCTGCGCCAGCGCCACCGCCGTCCCGACGACACCGTTGCCGCAGCCCAGGTCCACCACCCGCCGGCCGTCCTGCACGTCCGGCAGGTGCTTGAGGAAGAAGCGGGTGCCGATGTCGAGCCGGTCCGCGCAGAACACCCCCGCGTGATTGACCACGGTCCGGCCGGAGACGACGCCGAGGCCGCCGGGCAGCGTGTAGCGGTACGGCCAGGGGTTGGCGGGGCGGGCCAGCGCGGGATCGGGCGTGCAGAAGATCAGCCGGGCCTTCTTCTCGGCCAGCGAGGTACGGGTCGGGCCGAGGATCCGCTCGAACAGGCGCAGCGTGGAGGTGTGGATCTCCTTCACCATGCCGGTGCCGACGACGACCGTGTCCGCGTGCACGGCGGGCGCCAGCCGCAGCAGCTGGTCCTCAAGCAGCGCCAGGCTCTTCGGTACCCGCACCAGCAGCACGTCGATCCGCGGCGGCGGGTCGTCCTGCGTGGTCAGCAGCCGTACCGTCCCCGGCGCCACGCCGTTGCGCGCCAGATTCACGCGGGTCGCCTCCTGCCCCAGCCAGGAGTCGGTGATCTGCACCGGCCGGTGCTCCGCGAGCGCGGTGACCAGCGCACCCCACCGGTCACCGAGCACCACGACCGTCCCCGACAGCGGCACCCGCTCCCCGTCGAGATGCCGCAGCAGGTACTCGTCGGAGGCGTCCCAGGCGCGCAGCCGGTCCCGCGGATCCTCGGGAAAGCGGGTCAGCAGCCGGTCGCCCCACGGCGTCGTCATACGGTCGTCCATCGTGCCGCCCAGGCTAGCGGAACCGCAGCTCAGCCCGTGTCCGGCGGACTGCGGGCAGGATGGGGGCATGGACGGCGAACTGTTCCCCAGGGCACCGGCCGAGATCGCGCCAGGCGCCGTGCACGTACCCGGCTGGCTGGACGCGCGGGCGCAGCGCGAGCTGCTCCAGTCCTGCCGGGAGTGGGCCCGGCCGCCCGCCGGACTGCGCACCGTGCGCACCCCCGGCGGCGGCACCATGTCCGCCCGCCAGGTGTGCCTCGGCTGGCACTGGTACCCGTACGGCTATGCCAGGACCGTCGTCGACGGCGACGGCGCCCCGGTGAAACCCTTCCCCGGCCGGCTCGGCGAGCTGGGCCGCCGCGCGGTCGCCGACACCCTAGGCGAGCAGGCTGCGAAGACCGCCGCGTACGACATCGCGCTCATCAACTTCTACGACGGAGACGCCCGGATGGGCATGCACCGCGACAGCGACGAGAAGGCCGACGCCCCCGTGGTGTCGCTCAGCCTCGGCGACTCCTGCGTCTTCCGCTTCGGCAACACCGAGACCCGTACCCGCTGCACGGACGTCGAGCTGCGCAGCGGCGACCTGTTCGTGTTCGGCGGGCCGTCCCGGTTCGCCTACCACGGGGTGCCCAAGGTGCTCCCGGGCACGGCACCGCCCGAGTTGGGCCTGACCGGAAGGCTCAACATCACGCTCCGGGTCAGCGGGTTGTAGCGGGCCCGTGGTCTCCGGCCGTTTGCGGATCATGGGAGACTCACCCTCATGAGCGGGAAGGCGGACCCCCGGCCGGCGGGGGAAGGGACGACCTCGAGGACGCGGCTCGACCGGGGGCGCGGCGCGCTCGGCCCCGCGCTGGAGCTCGTGCACACCGGACGTGCCCCGACCCGTGCGGTCCTCACCGCCGAACTCGGCGTGACCCGCGCGACGGCCGGCGCGGTCGCCGCCGAGCTGGAGGCCCTCGGGCTGATCCGGGTGGACGCGCGGCCCGGCGCGGCGGCCGGCTCCCAGGGGCGGCCCTCGCACCGGCTGGCGATCGCCGAGGACGGGCCGGTCGCGCTCGCCGCGCAGGTGCACGCCGACGGCTTCCGGGCGGCCCTCGTCGGGCTCGGCGGCCGGATCGTCGCCACCACGCCCGGCTGCGAGGTGATCGACGCCGACCCGGCGAAGGTGCTCGGCTCGGTGGTGGCGGCCGGTGCCGAACTGCTCCGCGAGACCGGACGCCGCTGCGTGGGCGCGGGCCTCGCCGTGCCGTCGGCGGTGGCCGAACCCGAGGGCCTCGCCCTCAACCCGCTGCACCTGGCCTGGCCCGCCGGTGCCCCGGTGCGGGAGATCTTCGCCGAACAGGTGCGGGCCGCCGGTCTGGACGGGCCCGCCTTCGCCGCCAACGACATCAACCTCGCCGCCCTCGCCGAACACCGGCACGGCGCCGGCCGCGGCTCCCGCGACCTGCTGTGCGTGGCCACCGGACACCGGGGCGTGGGCGGCGCGCTGGTGCTCGACGGGCGCCTGCACACCGGCAGTTCGGGCCTGGCCCTGGAGGTCGGCCACCTCACCGTCAACCCCGAGGGCCGCCCCTGCCACTGCGGCAGCCGCGGCTGCCTGGACGTCGAGGCCGACCCGCTGGCCCTGCTCACCGCCGCCGGACGCGAACCGGGTCCCGAGATGTCCCTGCTGAAGCAGGCCGAGGAACTGATCCGCAACCATTACGACGACCCGGACGTCCGCACCGCCACCGAGACCCTGATCGACCGGCTGGGCCTCGGCCTCGCCGGACTGGTGAACATCCTCAACCCGGACCGGATCGTCCTCGGCGGACTGCACCGCACCCTCCTGGAGGCCGACCCCGAGCGGCTGCGCGCAGTCGTCGCCGACCGCAGCCTGTGGGGCCGCAGCGGCGGCGTCCCCATCCTGCCCAGCACGCTGGACCACAACAGCCTGGTCGGCGCCGCGGAACTGGCCTGGCAGCCGGTCCTCGACGACCCGCTCGGCGCGCTGACCTGAGCCGCCGGTCCGGGGCCGGGCCGCGCAGGAGCCGGCGAGGACGCCGGACCCGCGGCTCACCGCACCACGCGTACCACCGGTACCGGTGCAACCAGTACGGGTACCACCGGGCCCCGGTCCCGGACGACGCCTGCGCGCTGCCGCCGCGCCTGCGCCGAGAACGCCGGCCCGGAGGCCCGTGCGAGCCGCAGGAGCGCAGAGCCGACGGCTTGTACCACCCGGAGCAGCGCAGACTCGATGGCCTGTACGCGCCGGAGCAGCGCAGACCCGACGGCTTGTACGCGCCGGAGCAGCGCAGACCCGACGGCTTGTACGCGCCGGAGCAGCGCAGACCCGACGGCTTGTACGCGCCGGAGCAGCGCAGACCCGGATGCGCGCAAGAGCGCGCCGCCGCCCTCCCCGCCGAGCAGAATGGCCCGGAGCACCCGACGCGCGGCACCGGACTCCGCCCGGGCGGACCCGTGTGCCGCGTGCAGGCACTCAGCGTGCGCGACGACAGAAGGCCGAGGTCATGACCGACAAGCTCACCGTGGGCGTCCTGGGCACCGGCATCATGGGCGCGGCGATGGCCCGCAACATCGCCCGGGCCGGCTACCACCTCCGCGTCTGGAACCGCACCCGCGCCAAGGCCGAGCCACTGGCCGCCGACGGCGCGCTGGTCGCCGGCACCCCCGCCGAGGCGGTCGACTCCGCCGACGTGGTGCTCACCATGCTCCACGACGGGCCGGTCACCCTGGAGACCATGCGCGCGGCGGCGCCCGCTCTGCGCCCCTCCACCGTCTGGGCGCAGTCCGCGACGGCCGGGCTGGACGGCGTCGCCGAACTGGCCGCTTTTGCTCGCGAGCACGACCTGCTCTTCTACGACGCCCCGGTCCTCGGCACACGGGGACCCGCCGAGGCCGGCGAGCTGACCGTCATCGCGGCCGGCCCGGTCGAGGGCAGGGACACCGTCACGGCCGTGTTCGACGCCGTCGGCTCCCGCACGGTGTGGACCGGCGAGGACGGGGCCGAGGCGAGCGCCACCCGGCTGAAGCTGGTGACCAACAGCTGGGTGCTCGCGGCCACCGCGGCCACGGGCGAGGCGCTCGCCCTCGCCCGGGCGCTCGGCGTCCACCCTGGCGACTTCCTCGACCTGATCGCCGGCGGCCCCCTCGACATGCCCTACCTGCACGCCAAGGCCGGTCTCCTTATCGGCGGCGAGTTGTCCCCGGCCCAGTTCGCCGTGACCACGGCGGCCAAGGACGCCCGGCTGATCGTCAAGGCCGCCGAGCAGCACGGCGTGCGCCTGGACGTGGCCGCCGCGAGCGCCGCCCGCATGGAACGCGCCGCCGCCCTGGGCCACGGCGACGAGGACATGACGGCCGCCTACTACGCCAGCTTCGACCAGGACCCGCCGTCCTGACCCGGGCCGCTGCCAAGCTTCCCCCTGTCCCCCCCCACGCCCATGATCACGCCCCGAGGAGGCATTCATGTCCAGACCGCCGCTCCCCGAGAAGGCCGTCGACCTGCTGCGTCGTCCCAACCCCTGTGTCATGGCCACCGTCCGCTCCGACGGCGCCCCCGTCTCCACCCCCACCTGGTACCTGTGGGAGGACGACGGCCGGGCCCTGATCAGCCTCGACGCGGGCCGGGTGCGCCTCAAGCACCTGCGCCGCGACCCGCGGGTCACCCTCACGGTCCTGGACGGCGACAACTGGTACACGCACGTCACCCTCATCGGCCGCGTGACCGAACTGCGCGACGACGAGGGCCTGAAGGACATCGACCGCCTCTCCACCCACTACACCGGCAGCCCCTATCCGGACCGTGAGCGTCCGCGCGTCAGCGCCCGGATCGAGGTCGAGCGCTGGCACGGCTGGGGTGAACTCCGCGACAGCGACCAGGCGTCGCCCGGCTCCTGACACCGCGAAGCCCTCACCGTGACCACGCCGTCGCCGGAGCGGACGCACCGCCCGGGACGGCGGGGCCGTCGCCCCGTCCGAGCGGCCCCGTCGCTCGTCCCGGAGCGCCCGCAGGCGCGCCGCGTACTCCCGCCGGGGTAGCCCCCGGCCCCTCCGGCGCCGCGTCCGGCCCGGCGCCGCCGCCGGGCTGCTCCGGCCGCCGGACGGTACCGCGAGCGCCCTGACCTGCACCGGCCCTCCGCGTGCCGCCCCGCGCCCGGCACATCCGTACCGCCCCCGCCCCCTCCCGTACTCCCGGCGTGGTACCCGCACTGCCGCTCGCCGTACGACGACCGGGCACCCCCTCCGGGACGACTCTCGGAAGCACACCGCAACACAGGCGCATCGCTTCCGAAATACAGGCGCATCGCTTCCGAGGAGTTGAACGACCATGCAGACCCTGGCGCACTTCGGCGACGGCGGGCCCGGCCCGTGGATCCTGCTCTTCCCCCTCGTCTGGGCCCTGATCATCGGCGGCGGCATCGCCCTGCTCCGCCGCACCGTGTGGCGCGGCCGCGGTGGACGCTACGGCCGCGGCGGGCCCGGGCAGTCCGGACCCGCTCCGGACTCGCCCATCACGGTCCTCGGCCACCGCTTCGCCTCCGGTGAGATCGACGAGGACGAGTACTGGCGCCGCCTGTCCGTCCTGGACGAGCAGTTCGGGCGCAAGGGGTCCGAGGGAGGTGCGGCATGACCGCCACCGCCACCACCGGCTCGGTCACCCGCACCGCCGCCCGCGTCGTCGACGCCGTGAAGGTGTACGGCAGCGGCGACACCGCCGTACGGGCCCTGGACGGGGTGACGGTCACCTTCCCGGCCGGCCGCTTCACCGCGATCATGGGCCCCTCCGGCTCCGGCAAGTCGACCCTGATGCACTGCGCCGCCGGACTGGACACCCTCACCTCCGGCTCCGCGTACATCGGCGACACCGACCTGGGCGGGCTCGACGACCGACGCCTCACCCTGCTCCGGCGCGACCGGGTGGGCTTCGTGTTCCAGGCGTTCAACCTGGTGCCGACGCTCACCGTCGCCGAGAACATCACCCTGCCGCTCGATCTCGCGGGCGGCGGGGGAGACCCTGAGTGGATCGACGCCCTGATCGACGTCGTCGGTCTGCGCGACCGCCTCGGTCACCGCCCCGCCGAACTCTCCGGCGGACAGCAGCAGCGCGTCGCCGTGGCCCGCGCCTTCGCCGGCCGGCCCGACGTCGTCTTCGCCGACGAACCCACCGGGAACCTCGACTCCCGCTCCGGGGAGGAGGTCCTCGGGCTGCTCGGCCGCACCGTGCGCCACACCGGCCGCACGGTCGTCATGGTCACCCACGACCCGGTGGCCGCCGCCCACGCCGACGAGGTCGTCTTCCTCGCCGACGGCCGGCTCGTCGACCGGATGGAGGCGCCGACCGCCGACCGCGTCCTGGACCGGATGAAAGCCTTCGAGGTGCCGTCATGAATGCCGCCCTGCGCCTGAGCGCGGCCTCGCTGCGCGCCCACAGGCGGCGCTTCGCCGGAACGTTCCTCGCCGTGTTCCTCGGCGTGGCGTTCCTGGCCGGAACGCTCGTCATGGGCGACACGCTGCGCGCCAGCTTCGACACCATGTTCGGCAAAGCGGCCCGCGGTACCGACGCCGTGGTCCGCAGCGCCGACGCCATCACCACCCCCGGAGAGGCCCAGGGCGTGCGGCAGCTGGTGGACACCGGCCTCACCCGCACGATCGAGAAGGTCCCCGGCGTCGCCGCGGCCGTCCCTGACATCCAGGGCGCCGGACAGCTCGTCGGCGCCGACGGCGAGCCCATCGGCGGCCAGGGCCCGCCCACCGCCGCCGGCAACTGGATCACCGACCCCGAGCTGAACCCGTACCGGCTCGCCGAGGGCCGCGCCCCGCAGAAGTCCGGCGAGGTCGTGGTGAACCGCGGCACGGCCGAACGCGGCGGCCTGTCCCTCGGCGACACGACGGTGCTGCGTACCCCCGACCCGGTGAAGGTGACCATCGTCGGGCTCGCCACCTTCGGCGGCGAGGACGGCATGGCCCAGGTGACCTACACCGGCATGACCCGTGCCGACGCCGAGAAGTACCTGACGGCACGCCCCGGCGAGGCGGCGAGCATCCTGGTGCGCGCCGAACCTGGCGTGAGCCAGCAGGAGCTCGTCGACCGCCTGTCCGGCGTCCTGCCGCAGGACGTCGAGGCGATCACCGGCCAGGAGTCGGCCGAGGAGAACAACGAGATGATCTCCGGCCAGTTCCTGAGTATCTTCACGCTCTTCCTGCTGGTGTTCTCCGGCGTCGCCCTGCTGGTGGCGACCTTCTCGATCCACAACACCTTCGCCATCGTCGTCGCGCAGCGCACCCGCGAGAACGCCCTGCTGCGCGCCCTCGGCGCCTCCCGCCGCCAGATCACCGCCGCCACCCTGGTGGAGGCGACCGCCGTGGCCGTGACCGCCTCACTCGCCGGACTCGCCGGCGGCATCGGCATCGCCGCCGGACTCCAGGCCCTGTTCCCGGCGATCGGCTTCCCCTTCCCGGAGGGCAGCCTGGTCATCGGCGCCCTCTCCCTCGCCCTGCCCCTGGCCGTCGGCGTGGTGGTCTGCCTGGGCTCCGCGCTGCTGCCCGCCGTACGCGCCGGGCACACGGCACCGCTGGCCGCCCTGCGCGAGACGGCCGTGGACACCTCCGGCGCCTCCCGCTCCCGCGCGCTCACCGGAGCGGCCCTCGGCGCCCTGGCCCTCGCCATCACCCTCGCCGGCGTCCTGGTCACCCCGTCCGTATGGCTGGCCGGAACGGGCGCGGTCCTCGCCCTGGTCACCTTCGTGGTCCTCGGCCCGGTCGCCTCCTCCACCGCCGTCCGGGTCCTCGGCGGCCCGCTGCACCGCCTGCGCGGCATCACCGGCGGCCTCGCCCGCCGCAACGCCCTGCGCAGCCCCAAACGGACGGCGGCCACGGCGAGCGCCCTGATGATCGGCGTGGCCGTGGTCTCCCTGTTCACCGTCTTCGGCGCCTCCCTGAAGGCCACCATGGACCAGACCGTCTCGCGCTCCTTCGCGGGCGACGTCGCCGTCAGCGCACCGTCCTTCGGCGCGGGCGGCAGCGGCCTCAGCCCGCGCCTCGCCCCGGCGGTCGGGGAACTGCCCGAGGTGGACACCGCGGTCGGGCTCGGCCGGGGCGTCGCCGAAGTCGAGGGCGACGGACGGGCCTTGACGGTCACCGACCCCGCCGCCCTGGAGCGCACCTTCGACCTCGGCGAGATCCGCGGCTCCCTCACCGGCCTGGGAACCACCGGCATCGCCCTCACCGAGAAGGAGGCCGACCGGCTGGACGTCGCCCCCGGCGACACCACCCGGCTCACCTTCACCGACGGCCAGGAGCAGACCTTCACCGTCCGCGCCGTCTACGGCCGTTCCGAACTCGCCGGTGACTACGTCATCACCCGCGACGCCTGGGCCCCGCACCGCACCCAGGACGCCGACACCCTGGTCGCCGTCAGCTTCGCGGACGGCGTGAGCGCCGAGCAGGGCAAGGCCGCCGTCGAGAAGGTCGCCGGCCAGTACGGCAACCCGGAGGTGCAGACCCGCGAGGAGTACGCCGAGTCCTCGGCGGGCGGCATCGACATGATGCTCACCCTGGTCTACGCCCTGCTGGCCCTCGCCGTGCTGATCGCGCTGCTCGGCATCGCCAACACCCTCACCCTGGCGATCCACGAGCGCACCCGCGAACTGGGCCTGCTCAGGGCGGTCGGCCAGACCCGGGCCCAGCTGCGGGCCATGGTCCGCTGGGAGTCCGTCCTGGTCGCCGCCTTCGGCACGGCGGGCGGCCTGGCCCTCGGCGGCTTCCTCGGCTGGGTCCTTGTCGCGGCCTCCGACGGCGCGAGCGACAGCGCCTTCGCCTTCGCGATCCCGCCCGTCCAACTCGCCCTGGTGGCCCTGGTCGGCCTGGCCGCCGGCGCCCTTGCGGGCCTCCGCCCCGCAAGCCGGGCGTCCCGCCTCAACGTCCTGCAGGCCATCGCCACCGAATGAGCCCCGGGACAACACCGTTGGGTGGGCCCGCAACCTACGTTGCGGGCCCACCCACGTCCACTGTCCCTACGCGCCGGCCGCGAGAGAGCCGCAGGGGCGCGCCGTGGTCGGGACGGCGAACGCGCGCAGGCCCGAAGGGCTGAGCACGATCGCCGTCCCGACCACGGCTTCCAGCGCCCCGGAGGCGAACGAGCCGATGCCGTACGGGTGCGTCAAGACCTCTGCTCTCCGCACCGGCCTGCACGAGCGTGGGCCGGTACCGAACCGCACGGTCCCAGGGCGCACCGCACGCCGCGCGCCCCGCCGAAGCCAACGCCGAACCTATGTTGCCCTGGCCATCTGATCCGCCCCCCGTTCCGCAACCGCGAGCCGCGGCACCCCGTCCGGCACCACGAGCCCCGCGGCGTTGGGCGTGGGCAGCGTGAACCAGACGACCTTGCCGGACTCGCCGTCCGGCAGGGCGCCCCAGCTCTCGCTCAGCGCCGCCACCATCGCAAGGCCCCGGCCGCAGGTGGCGAGCGGGCCCGCGTCCTCCACGACCGGCAGACGCGGGTCGTGGTCGCGCACGGAGACCTTGAGCCGCTCCAGCAGCAGCTCCATCTCCACGGTGCACGTCTTGTCGGGCTGGGCATGCCGGTGGACGTTGGACAACAGCTCTGTCACACCGAGCGAGGCCCGGTCTATCAGGGAATCCATGTGCCAGTAGCGCAACTGCGCAGATACGATTCTGCGGACCTGGCCGATCCGCGACGGCAGGGCTTGGAGCTCCACCGTGCAGTGCCTGCTTGGGTGACTGATCACGGCTGCGACTCCCCGGTGTCAGGTCCGGTACGAGGCCCGGAAGAACGCGGAGTACGGATCCAGCAGGATGCCTGCGTGACGCTGCCGCCTGCTGTCGTGGCCGGCGGGCTGGTTCGCAGCGTTATCGCCGGTAAACCCAGAGTGACGTGTGACAAGCGTGACTCAAGGGGTGATGTGGCGCAACTCACGGACATCTCAGCCGCCGCGCCCGGATGCGCGCCGTACCGCCTCGATGAACCGGCGGGCGGCCGGCGGCCCCGGCTCGCCCGGTGCGGGATCGTGCTCGCCCAGGGTCAGCAGGTACCGCTTGCCGTTGAGATCCGCGAGCGCACGGTCCTCGGGGGCGAACCACGGCTTGGACGCGCGCACCGCCTGCACGGGCGCGCTGTCGATCTCGGTGCCGTAGCTGGTGAGCAACTCCAGCCTGCCGTCGCTGATCCGGACCTGCCCGGCCCGGGTGAGCGAACGCAGCCGCTTGCCGATCCGCACCCCTCTGGCCGTGAACTCCGGCTCGGCCATGTTCACCCGCCCCCTCGCGCGTGTGTCGGTGTGCCGGACCGTGCTCCCCGGCCGGCCCGAGTCCGGAACCGGTGTCGGTGTGCCCCGGTCCGGGGCGCTGCTCCCGCCGGTGAGTGTGCCCCCGTGCGCCGCGGAGCACCAGTGCATGCGCTCCGGTTCTCAGGGGCGCGAGAAGCACTGACGCAAAAGCGCCGCCACCCCTTCACGCCCTCTGTGCCCAGGGTTGCCTTTGGGTCGCCCAAAGATGCGTTTATGCAGGTGAGAAGTGGTGCGAAGGGTGCTTATGATCGGAGTGCCGGCCCGCGCAGGACGCCGCGTCGGCGCCCAGTGTAAGGAGCCCCGTGGTGAGCACCCCCCGACAGACCATGACCGGCGCCACCCTGGACGTCGACCACACCGATCCGGCCTACCGGGCCTGGCTGAAAGAGGCCGTGCGCCGGGTGCAGGCCGACGCCAACCGCTCGGCCGACACCCACCTGTTGCGCTTCCCGCTGCCCGAGCACTGGGGCATCGACCTCTACCTCAAGGACGAGTCGACCCACCCCACCGGCAGCCTCAAGCACCGCCTGGCCCGCTCGCTCTTCCTCTACGGCCTGTGCAATGGCTGGATCCGGCCGGGCCGCCCGGTGATCGAGGCCTCCAGCGGTTCCACGGCCGTCTCGGAGGCGTACTTCGCCAAGCTGATCGGCGTGCCCTTCATCGCCGTCATGCCGCGCACGACCAGTGCCGAGAAGTGCCGTCTGATCGAGTTCCACGGCGGGCAGTGCCACTTCGTGGACGACCCGCGCACCATGTACGACGAGTCAGCCGCCCTCGCGGTGGAGACCGGCGGCCACTACATGGACCAGTTCACCTACGCCGAGCGGGCCACGGACTGGCGCGGCAACAACAACATCGCCGAGTCCATCTTCCGGCAACTGCGGCTGGAGCGTTACCCGGAGCCCGCGTGGATCGTCGCCACGGCCGGCACCGGCGGCACCTCCGCGACTCTCGCTCGCTACGTCCACTACATGCAGTACGACACCCGGATCTGTGTCGCCGACCCGGAGAACTCCTGCTTCTTCGAGGGCTGGACGACCGGCGACCCGGACGTCACCTGCGACTGCGGCTCCCGCATCGAGGGCATCGGCCGGCCCCGTATGGAGCCCAGCTTCGTGCCCGGCGCCATCGACCGGATGATGAAGGTGCCGGACGCCGCCAGCGTCGCCGCCGTGCGGGCGCTGGAGGGCGCCATCGGGCGCAAGGCCGGCGGCTCGACGGGCACGGGCCTGTGGAGCGCGCTGAAGATCGTTTCCGAGATGGTGGCGGAGGGCCGGCAGGGCAGCGTGGTCACGCTGCTGTGCGACCCCGGGGACCGCTACCTCGACAAGTACTACTCGGATGCCTGGCTGGCCGAACAGGGCCTGGACATCGCGCCCTGCACCGCCGCCATCGAGTCGCTCCTGCGCACCGGCGTCTGGCCCGACTGACCCTCGGTCGCCGGACTACCGTGCCAGCCGGCGGTCCAGGGAGGTGACCGCGTCACGGAAGGCGCGGGCGAGCCCGGGGCGGGCGAGCTTGAGCATGTGCCGGAACGGCGCCGTGCCGTCGACGGCGACGGTCCACTGCACGCGGGTGCCCCCACCGGCGGGCGCCAGCAGCCACTGCTCGACCATGGCGCGGGCGCCGGGCGCGTTGGTCACGTCCACGCGGTAGGTGTACTCCTCGGGCGCCTTCGCCACCAGGATCGTCTCCCGGAAGCGGGTGCCGCCGCGCAGCCGGATCTCCCGGCCCGCGCCGTCGTCCAGCGGGCGGGCCAGCGTGACGGCGCCGAACCACTCGGCCCAGCCGGGAACGTCCTCGGCGAGCGCGGGGTACACCCGCTCCGGCGGTGCGGAGATCTCCCGCGCGAAGACCAGCCGTACCGGCGCGGTGGCGACGAAGTCCGTCCCCACGGGACGCAGACGGTGAGCCATGCCGTGACCTCCGTGAGAGAAACGCGCCGCGGGGACAGGGTGGTCCGGCACGGCGCTGCATCGTGGCCGACGGGCCGTCAGTCGTCCGCCGGCTCCTCGGGCTCGGGCTCCTCCGGCTCGCCCGCCACGATCAGCCGCCGCAGATGCTCGGAGACCTCCGCACGGGCCTCGGCGGGCAGCCCGGCGTCCGTCACCAGCGTGTCCACCTGGTCCAGCGCGGCGAACGAACTCAGGCCCACCGTACCCCACTTGGTGTGGTCGGCCACCACCACGACCCGGCGGGCCGACTGCACGAGGCGGCGGTTGGTCTCCGCCTCCGCGAGGTTCGGCGTGGACAGACCGGCCTCCACCGATATCCCGTGCACGCCGAGGAACAGCAGGTCGAAGTGGAGCGCCGCGATCGCCTGGTCGGCCACCGGCCCCACCAGCGAGTCGGAGGGGGTGCGCACCCCGCCGGTCAGCACGACCGTGGCCGAGCCCTGCCGGGGACCCGAGGTGCGCTGCGCGGCGTGGAACACGTCGGCCACCCGCACCGAGTTGGTCACCACCGTCAGGTCGGGCACATCGAGCAGCTGGTGCGCCAGCGCGTAGGTCGTCGTGCCGCCCGACAGCGCGATCGCCGCGCCCGGCGGGACCAGCTCCGCCGCCGCCCGCGCGATGTCCTCCTTGGCGCTCAGCTCCATGCCCGACTTGGCCTCGAACCCGGGCTCGTGCGTGCTCGCCTCGACCACCGGGACCGCACCGCCGTGCACCTTCTCCAGGACACCCTGCCGGGCCAGCGCGTCCAGGTCGCGGCGGACCGTCATGTCCGACACGCCCAGCTTCCGGGTCAGCTCGTTGACCCGGACTCCGCCCCGGCGCCGGACCTCGTCGAGGATCAGGGTGCGCCGCTGCTCCGCGAGGAGGTTCTGATTCTCACCCACGTACGCTTCGGTCCTTTCCGCCGCCATCCGACCGACACGTCCGGCGCACGCGTTCCGGCGAGCCGACCTCTCCCCGTCACCGGTGCGCGGACGTCCCATCCTCCCATGCCGCGCCGTCCCCGGCGCCACCGGTGGCTGGTCGCGCACATGTCACTGTTGGGTCGCGAGGCGCGTGCCGGTCACCCGGACAGGGGAGATTCCGTGACGGCGGGTGTCAGCCGCCCCGGCGCAGGAGAGGCTGTGCCCGCACGGTCGGAGCCGACGGCACGTCACGGGGAAGTGCGACACGGTGGAACGCGCGAAGGATCACAGGCCGGCAGCGAGCGGACCGGGAGGGGACGGCGAAGGTCCCGCACGCCCGGGGGAGCAGGCCGGGCACGCGCTGGAACTCCTGGTCCACGGGGTGGGCGGCACCACCCCCGAGCGGATGCTCGACGACCCGCGCACCGTGCGCGTCACCGGCGACGACACCGCCGCCGTCTTCCGGCGCGCCGACGACGCCGACGCGGAGCGGCGGCCCGGTGACCG
Source organism: Streptomyces thermospinosisporus (assembly GCF_039526425.1). Taxonomy (NCBI): domain Bacteria; kingdom Bacillati; phylum Actinomycetota; class Actinomycetes; order Kitasatosporales; family Streptomycetaceae; genus Streptomyces; species Streptomyces thermospinosisporus. The sequence goes on along the minus strand of NZ_BAAAIZ010000021.1, from coordinate 75,257 downwards.
CAGGGACGGTCCCGTCCCCGAGGCGTACGTCTGGTGCAACCTCACCTCCGGCAACGGCACCCGCGCCCTGTGGCTGCTGCTCCTGCCGTTCATGGTGGTCAACCTCGCCCACTGGATGCGCCCCACCGCCCGGGGCCGCAGACGCACCGTCCGGCTCTACGGCCTGCTGGTGCGCCTGGCCGGACTCAGCCTGACGGTGCTGCTGGTCGCCGCCGCCTGCGAGGTCGCCCTCGACCTCGCCGCATGGCAGTGCGCCGGCACGGCGGAGTGCGCTCAGGGGCACTCCTGGCTGGGCTTCCTCTCCCCCCGCCTCACCGACGGCGGCTGGTGGAGCATGCCCGGCCGCAGACTGGCCCTCGCCGCCGTCGTGCCCCTCGCCCTGACCGGCCTGCTGTGGTACCTGTCGCTGCGCACCTGGAACGCCTACGAGGCCCAGCAGCCCCTCGTCCGCGCCCCCGAGACCGGCGAGGAGGGCTCGCGCAGCGCGCTCGGGAGGCCCGGTTTCTGGTACGGGCGGCGCCTGGTGGCCCGGCTGCGTGCCGCGCACACCGCCGCGGGACTGCTGACGGTCGCCGCCGCCGTCGGCTCGGCCGCCGCCCGCGAGGACCGCCGGCCGGGCGGCCCGGCCCTGCTGCATGTGCTCGGCGTGCTCCTCGAGGCGGCGCTGGTGACCGGCGCGGCCGTGATCGTCTGGGTGGTCTGCCGCCGGGGCCGCAGCGAACGCCGCCTCGACTCCGCCGGTGATGTACGCCTGGTCCGGCTGCTGCCGCTGTCCGCGCTGGTCCTCCTCACGCTCAGCCTGCTCTACGCGGGCTGGGAGCGCCCCGGCTGGGAGTCGGCGGGCCGGCTGCCCGGCGACGCCACCTTCGGCGCCCTGGCCCTCGCCCAGGGCCTGCTGGTGATCGTCCTCGCCGTGGTCGCCCGCGTCCTGCACCGGACCGACCCCGACCGGCGGACCGCCATGCGGGGCCTGGCCGGACCTGCCGTGGCGATGCTGGCCTGCGCGCTGGGCGGGGTGATGTCCGGCGGCGTCGCCCAGCGGGTGTCCGACTGGCTGGACGGCACCGGCACGTCGATCCCCGGACCGCCGGTGCTGCTGACCTGGCAGGCCTCGGTGATCCCGCCGCTGCTCGTGCTGCTGCTGACGCTCTGCGGCTGGCTGGCCCACCGCGCCTGGCAGCTCGCCCGGGCCGAGCGCGCCGCCGTGGAGAGCGACTACCCGGGGGAGGCGACCGACCCCCACCGCACCCGCCGCATCGCCTACGCCCGCGCCATGGCCGCCCTGACCGACCGGGGGCCGCGGATCGTCGCCGTCACCTCCGCCGCCACCCTGCTGCTGGGCGCGGGCGCCCTGTTCGGGGCGCTGGCGACGGAGAAGACCCCCGGCGAGGCCGCCCGCGGCAGCTACGCCGTGGTGCACGGCGCCGCCGAGACCGCCCAGGCGCTGGGCTCCTGGCTGATCGGCCTCGGCTTCATACTGTTCGTCACCTGGGGCCGCCGCGCCTACAAGGACGCCTCGGCACGCCGCACCATCGGCATCCTGTGGGACGTCGGCACCTTCTGGCCGCGCGCCGCCCACCCCTTCGCACCGCCCTGCTACGCCGAGCGCGCCGTGCCCGACCTCACCTGGCGCATCGCCACCTGGACCGCCTCCACCGGAGGCCGCCTGGTCCTCTCCGGTCACTCCCAGGGCAGCGTCCTCGCCGCCGCCGCGGCCTGGCAGCTCGACCCCGCCACCCGCAAACGGGTCGCGCTGCTCACCTACGGCTCACCGCTGGAGCGGCTCTACGGCCGCTGGTTCCCGGCCCACTTCGGCCCGGACGCGCTCGGCAAACTGCACGAGGAGGTCGACTGCTGGCGCAACCTCTACCGGCTCACCGACCCCATCGGCGGCCCGATCGGCCTCCCCGGCGACTGCGGCCCCGCCGTGGACCGCGCCCCCCTCAAGGACCCCCTCGCCTACGGCCGCACCCCCACCCACCCGCTGCCGGCCCCCATCCTCGGCCACTCCGACTACCAGTCCGACCCCGCCTACACCGAGGAACGCCACCGCCTCCTCACCCGCCTCCACCCCGAACTCCCGACCCCGCGCACGGGCGCACTTTGACGGCCGGCTGTTGAGCCGACGGTGCCGGGTGGCAGGCGGGCGAGGCCGGGGTCCAGGGGCGGAGCCCCTGGCGGGGTCGCAGGGGTGGGCGAACCTGCACGGCACCCGCAGGGGTGGCGAACCTGCACGGCACCCGCAGGGGCCGGCGCCCCGACGACCTACCCCAGCTCCGGCAGATCCTCCGCGTACAACAACGTCAGATCATCCGTATCCGGCTCAGCCAGCTGCGCGACCCTGCTCGCATGCCGCTCCACCATCGCCTCGAACGTCTGCCGCGCCGTACGCCCATTGCCGAACCCCGGCCCCTTGGGCATCTCCGCGAAGTACTTCAGCAGCGCCTCCGGAGCCCCCGGCGCCAGCCGGTACTCGTGCTCCTCCGCCTGCTGCTCCACGATCCGCAGCAGCTCCTCCGGCGAGTAGTCGCTGAAGGTGATGGTCCGCGAGAACCGGGACGCCACACCGGGGTTGACCGACAGGAACCGCTCCATCTCGGCCGTGTACCCGGCGACGATCACCACCACCGCGTCCCGGTGGTCCTCCATCAGCTTCACCAGCGTGTCGATGGCCTCCTTGCCGAAGTCACGCCCGGCGTCCTCGGGAGACAGCGCATACGCCTCGTCGATGAACAGCACCCCGCCGCGCGCCCGCTCGAACGCCTCCTGGGTGCGGATCGCCGTGGACCCGATGTGCTCGCCGACCAGATCCACCCGCGACACCTCGACCAGATGCCCCTTCTCCAGCACCCCGAGCGCCGCGAGGATCTCGCCGTACAGACGGGCCACCGTCGTCTTGCCCGTGCCGGGGGAGCCGGTGAACACCAGATGCCGTTTGACCGACGCGGCCTTCAGCCCCGCCTGCTGCCGGCGCCGGCCCACCTCGATCATGTCGGTGAGCGCCCGCACCTCGCGCTTGACGCTCTCCAGGCCGACCAGCGCGTCGAGTTCACCGAGCACGTCCTTGGCGGTGCGCACCGCCGGCGCGGGCTCCGCAGCCGGTGCGGCGGCGGCCGGCGCGGGCTGTGCGGCCGCGGACCGCTCCACGCGCTGCTCCGGCACCCCGCCCAGCAGCCCGGGGGAGGTGTTCACCGACTGCACGGCCCGTTCGGTCGCCGCGGGCGCCCGCAGGCTGCCGCTCTCGTCGCTGGTGCACTCCTCGACCAGCGGCCCGCCCGCGTTCACCGCGTCCGCGCCGCCGTCGGCGAACTCGTAACCGCCGCGCGCACAGCGCTCGGTGCGGCACTTGCGCAGCGTGGTGCGGCTCCCGTCTATGACGTGGAAGCCGTAGCCGCCGCTGCCGGTGACCCGGCAGTTGAGGAAGCTGCCGCGGCCGCCCGCGGAGACGTAGACGCCCGCTTCTGCGGGGGAGGTGATGGTGCAGCGCTCCACGGCCGGGTCGGCGCCCTTGGTGACGATCAGGCCGGTCTGCATGCCGTCCAGCGTGCAGTTGCTGAGGGTGCCTCCGCTGCCGTGGTCGCGGAACCAGGCGCCGGTCGCCGCCTCCCGGATCCGGCAGTCGTCCAGCTGGGCGGTGGCGCCGTCGCTGACCGACACCGCCGTGTTGCGCACCTGCCACAGGTCGCTGTCGACGACGTCCGCCCGTGAGCCGCGGTCCAGGACGAAGAGGGCGTCGGGCACGTCGTGCACCCGGCAGGAGTCCAGGACGGCGGTGGCGCCGTCGCTCACCCATACCGCCGGGTAGTCGCCGGTGCTGTCGAAGATCTCGCAGTGGTCGGCGTCCACCCGTGTGCCCGGGTCCCACACCGACAGGCCGTTGCGCCCGAACTGCCGCACGGTGGTGCGGGTGAGGGTGAGCACGGAGCGCGAGCGCAGGTCGACCGCGTTCTCCGGGATGTCGTGGATGCGGCAGTCGGCCAGCGTCAGCACCGCGTCGGTGTCCAGCGTGACCCCGTCGGTGGTGGTGCGGTGCACATCGCAGTCGGTGAGCTGCGCGGTGGCCCGCGCGGTCACCTGCACTCCGCTGCCGCGCACCTCGTAGACCTCGCAACCGGTCGCGTCCAGCGCGGAGTTCTCCCCGGTCACGGTCAGCCCGGATCCGGAGGTGTGGTGCACCCGGCAGCGCTCAAGCCGGGGCTGGGCGCCGCCGCGCACCGCCACGCCGGCCTGCCCGGCGGCGACCACCTCGCACTCCTCGAACACCCCGCCGCCGCCGTCCAGTACGGCGATGCCGATGCCCGCCGGGTTGTCGACCGTGCAGCGGTGGACCGAGGGCCGGGCGGTGCCGCGCACCTCGATGCCGGCCGCGGACCGGGTGACCACCCGGATGTTCCGCAGCTCCGGGGTGCTTTCCTCGATCAGCACCGCGGGGGCGGCGGCGTCCTGGCCCTCCACATGCAGGTCCCGGACGACCGCGGCGGCCCGCACGGTGAGCGGCACACCGTCCGCCGGCGCGATGCGCACCGAGCCGGGGGAGCCGTCGGGGCCGCGCAGGGTCACCGCCCGCCGCACGACGAGGTTCTCCCGGTAGGTGCCGGGGGCGACGGTGAGGACATCGCCGTCGGCCGCGGCCTCCAGGGCGGCGGCGAGCGATGCGTACTCACCCGTGCGGCGCCGCCACCGCGAGGTGCCGGTGTGCGTCACCTGGACCGTGCCCTGTGCCATGGCGTAACTGTGCCCCCACCTCGTCGTACGCAGGTTGTTCGCGGTTTTGCTTGCGCCGGACCACCGTAGCGTGCGCGCGGCCTGGGGGTTGACCGGAGCGGGAAGCCCGTCAGCTGCCGGTGCCGGTCCGTCCCCAGTCCGGTCCCGCCCGGTGCCATGCCTGGTCCCAGAGCGCGTACCGGTGGCGGACCATACGCCAGACGATCAGCCGCCGGGCGCACTCGATCAAGCCGGCGGCGACCAGGGCGGCGCCGGCACCGGCGATCATGGCGTGCGCGGTGGCCGTCGCGGCGTCGAGCGGGCGGGCCACCAGCCGGCCGTTGCGGTCGGTCCATATGCGGAACCGGTCGCCCGGCCGGGGATCCTCCAGCCGGGCCGGCACCGTGCCCCGGTGGACGGTGCGGTCGGGCGCGGTCCAGTGGGCGAGGACGCGGCTGTGCAGGTCCTGCCCGGTGGCCGCCTCGGCGTCCAGGTCCAGGGCCGACGGCTCCAGAGCGCGGATCACCGTCGCCGTCACGGCGTACCGGGACCGGTTCTGCTCGCGGACGGACTGCTGGAGGGCGTCCTGGGCGGCGTTTTCGACCAGCACGCCGGTCACGGGGGCGGCGATGAGCAGGAGCAGCAGCGCCGTGAGGGCGACCCAGCCCTCGAGCAGGTCGGTCGGGCGGCACAGCGGATTGTGCCGCCAGCGCCACAGGCCGCTGATCGCACGCACGGTCGCCGTCCCCCTTCGCAGCCGTCTCACGCACTTCTCACGCAAGTGCCAACGCGCCGGCCCGCGATCCGGTTCCCGGGGTCCCCCCGCAGGGGGCGGCCCCGGCCGTCGTCGCGTTGACGAGGACTCAGGCCACGACGACGACCGGGTCCCCGACCCGGACGGTGCCGGGCGAGACGGGCACGAGGTTCTGTCCGAAGACCAGTCTGCCGCCCGACCTTCGGTGCCGTCCAAGAGAGTGCAGGGGCTCCTTGCCGCGCCGGGCCGTGGTCTGGTCGGTGGTGGTCACCACGCAGCGCCCGCAGGGTTTGGCGACCCGGAAGGCGACCTCCCCGATGGTGATGCGGGACCAGCCGTCCTCGGCCCAGGCGGGGGCGCCGTCGACGACGACGTTCGGCCGGAACCGGTTCATGGGCAGGGGGCCCTCCGCCGCGTGCTCGCCTTCGGCGATGAGGGAGTTGAGGGCGTCGAGCGAGGAGGTGGAGGTGAGCAGCAGGGGGAAGCCGTCGGCGAAGGTGACGGTCTCGCCGGGCAGCGCGAACTCGGGGTCGACCGGGCGGCGGGTGGCCGGGTCGTCCAGGTGCACCAGGCGCACGGCGGCGCCGAGACAGGTGCTGCACCAGGCGTGCACGGCGGGGTCCTCGGCCGGGACGGTGTCGACCTTGTCGTCGAAGAGCTGCACCCTGACGGTGCCGCCCGGCCGGGGCACGGGCACCTCGATCGGGTCCATGCCGGGCGCGGACAGCCGGACACCGCCGCCGGGCAGCAACTCGGCGGCGGCCAGGGCGAGGCGCGGCTGCTGGCGCTGGGTGACGACCTTTCCCCCGTCGTCGATCAGCATCCAGCGCCGGTCTCCGGCCGGCCCCCAGGGCTCCACGGCAACCTCCCGGAGCGCAATGCTCCGGAACGCCTTGACCGGATGGACGTGGATCGAGTGCAGTCGCGCGTTCCCCATGGGGCCATCGTGCCAGTCACCGGCCGGTGGCCCGCAGGGGATCTCAGTATCCGCGGTACTGCTGGTTCTGGTACGGGTCCTGATACTGCGCCGGAGCCGGCCGGGGAGCCGCGGGGCGCATCGCCTCGTAACCCGCGGCCGGAGCCACCGGACGCGGCGGCTGCGGCTGGGGCCCGGGGTAGCCGCGCGGCGCGGAGGCCTGCTGCGGGATGTACGGCGCGTGCGCCTGCTGCAGCGGTGCGGGCTGCGGGGCCTGCGGATAGCCGTACGCGGGCTGGGACGGTGCCGCCGGGAGGGCGGGCAGTGCCGACGGGAGCGCCGGCAGCGAGCTGCCGGGCGCGTCGTAGGCGGCGGGGACCCGGATCGGGGCGATCTGCGGGGTGCCCCGCTCGGCCACGAGCGAGTCGTAGATCGGGGTGTCCGGGAAGGAGGCGGAGTAGTAGCCGCCGCCATAGGTGGAGCGGGGGGAGGTCATGGCACATAAGTTAAGCCCACGATGTGCTGGTTGGGGAGACCGATAAGAGGGTTGTTTTAGGGGTCTTCAGTGGTCTGGAGTTCCCCAATGCGAGCGAATTTGACGAAAACGGACTTCGTGTGGCCGAAGTTTGGTGTAAAGGCCAAGGCCCAGGCGGGTTACCGGCGGTTGCCCGATTGTTCTCCCCGCAGCCGGACCCGCGCCCGCGGCCCGTCGCCGGAGGCGGGCTGGATGACGGAGTTGATCCCGCAATAGGTTGGGCCGACGACAACCCGATGGATGCCGGGAACGGGCCTGGCGCGAAGACCTCATGGGGGCGGACATGTCAATGCCGAAGGGATCGAACACGCCGGTGCCGACCACGGCGCTCAGGGTGGAGCTGGGCTGGCGCTCCGGCCCCGGCGTGCCCGACGCCGACGCCTCGGCACTGCTGCTGGTGGGCGGGAAGGTCCGCTCCGACGACGACTTCGTCTTCTACAACCAGCCCAGCCACGCCTCCGGCGCCGTCCGGCACGAGGGCAAGCGCACCGCCGGCGGCCAGGTCACCGACACCCTCCTCGTCGACCTCACCCGCATCGAGCCCGCCATCGAGACGGTGATCCTGGCCGCCTCCAGCGACGGCGGCACCTTCGGGCAGATCCCCGGCCTCTGCATCGAGGTCAAGGACGCGGCGCAGGGCACCGTCGCGGCCCGCTTCGACGACACCGGCGCGACCACCGAGACGGCGTTCGTGCTCGGCGAGTTCTACCGCCGCCAGGGCGCCTGGAAGTTCCGCGCCGTCGGCCAGGGCTACAGCAGCGGACTCGAGGGCCTCGCCACCGACTACGGCATCACCGTGGACGAGCCCCAGCACGCGGCACCCACCCCGGCCGCACCTTCCACTCCGCCCCCGGCCGCGCCCACCATGAACCGGCCGGTCACCCCGCCGCAGCCGCCTGTGACCCAGCCGGCCACGCCGCCCCCGCCGGCCACGCCACCCGCGCCGGTCCAGCTCACCAAGGTGACGCTCACCAAGTCGGCACCCTCCGTCTCACTCACCAAGCAGGGCGGCACCTCCGGCGCCCTGCACGTGAACCTCAACTGGCAGGTGCGCAAGCAGTTCTCGGGCTGGGCCGCCAAGCTCGGCCGCCCGGTCGCCATGCACTCCGACCTCGACCTCGACCTGTGCGCCCTGTACGAACTGAGCGACGGCACCAAGGGAGTCGTCCAGGCCCTCGGCAACGCCTTCGGCTCCTTCCACCAGCCGCCCTTCATCCACCTGGACGGCGACGACCGCACCGGCGCCGTCGCCACCGGCGAGAACCTCCGCGTCAACCTCGACTACAAGCAGTACTTCCGGCGCATCCTGGTCTTCGTCACCATCTACGAGGGCGCCCGCTCCTTCGCCGACCTCAACGCCCATGTCACGCTGACCCCGCAGCACGGCGCGCCGATCGACTTCTCGCTGGACGAGTGCACCGTGCCCTCGACGGTGTGCGCCCTCGCCCTGATCACCAACTCCGGCAACGGCGACCTCGTCGTCCAGCGCGAGGCCCGCTACCTGGTGCCGGAGCGCGGAGTCAGCCCGCAGCGCACCATCGACTACGCCTACGGGTGGGGCATGAACTGGACACCGGGCCGCAAGTGACGCCGGACCGCACGGGCCGCGGGTGACCGGGGCCGACGGGCCTCAGTTGCCACGTGACCGCACAGGGCCGCAAGTGACCTGGGACCGCGGTCCGTTCACCCCTTCTCGGGCACGGTGTCCGGACGCGCGTAGGTGCGGCCCTTCCAGGCCGCACCCCGCCCCCGGTGGTGCTGCACCGCCGAGTCGACCGTCATCAGCAGGTACATCAGCGCCGTGAACGGCAGCAGCGGAGCGAGCCACAGCGGCTGCCGGTAGTAGCGCAGCATCGGCGCGTAAGTCCCCGCCATCACCACCCAGGCGGCCGCACCGGCGGCCACGGCCGGCCCGTTCCCCGCCGCCGCGCCCGCCACCGCCGCCACCGGCGGCACCAGATACACCAGCGCCAGCCCGGCGACCGTGCCCGCCAGCAGCGCCAGGCTGTGCCGCAGCTGGGCGTACGCGCTGCGCGACACCATGCGCCACAGATCACGCAGCCGCGGATACGGGCGCACACTGTCCACCCCGTCCGCGAGCCCCAGCCAGACCCGCCCTCCGGCGCGCTTCACCGTCCGGGCGAGGGCCACGTCGTCGATCACCGCGTGCCGGATCGCCTCCGGGACCCGCACCCGCTCGGCCGTCCCGGCACGCAGCAGCACACAGCCGCCCGCCGCCGCTGCCGTGCGCGCGCCGTCGTTGCCGATCCGGCGGAACGGGTACAGCTGAGCGAAGAAGTACACGAAGGCCGGCACCACCAGCCGCTCCCAGCGGCTCGCCACCCGCAGCCGGGCCATCTGCGAGACCAGGTCGACATTGCCGCCGTGCGCCGCCGCGACCAGCCGCCGCAGACTGTCCGGAGCGTGCGCGATGTCGGCATCCGTCAGCAGCAGGTACTCCGGCGCTCGGGTACGGGCCAGCGCGATGCCGTGCCGCACCGCCCAGAGCTTGCCGGTCCACCCGGCCGGCGGCTCACCGGGCGAGTCCACCGTCAGCGGCAGCCCGCCCTGCCGCCGCGCCAGCTCGCGCGCCAGCTCCCCGGTGCCGTCCGTGCTGCCGTCGTCCACCAGGAAGACCTCCGCCTGCCCCGGATACTCCTGCGCCAGCAGCGACGGCAGACTCGACGGCAGCACCGCCGCCTCGTCCCGGGCCGGGACCACCACGCACACCCGCGGCCATTGCTCCGGTTCCCGCAGCGGCGGGAGGCGGACGTCCGTGCGCCAGAAGAAGCCCTGGCCGAGCAGCAGCCACAGCCAGGCGGCGAGGGATCCGACAGCGGTCCACGCAAGCACGCTCACGCTGCGCAGTCTGCCCCACGGAAGCGGCCGGAAGCGGGCCATCGTCTATCGTGGCCGGGTGAAGATCGCGCTCATGGACTCCGGAATCGGTCTGCTCGCGGCCACCGCCGCGGTACGGCGTCTCCGCCCCGACGCCGATCTCGTCCTCTCCCTCGACCCCGACGGCATGCCCTGGGGTCCGCGGACACCGGAGGACCTCACCGAGCGCGCCCTGGCCGTCGCCGAGGCGGCCGCGGCCCACCGCCCCGACGCGCTGATCGTCGGCTGCAACACCGCCACCGTGCACGCGCTGACCGCCCTGCGCGCCCGCCTCGAACCGGACCTGCCGGTCATCGGGACCGTCCCGGCGATCAAGCCCGCCGCGGCGGGCGGCGGCCCGCTGGCGATCTGGGCCACGCCGGCCACCACCGGCAGCCCCTACCAGAAGGACCTGATCCGCAACTTCGCCGACGGCGTCAGCGTCAGCGAGGTGCCCTGCTGGGGACTGGCCGAGGCCGTGGAGCGCGCCGACGAGAACGCCATCGACGAGGCGGTCGCCGCCGCCGCGGCGCTGACGCCGGAGCATGTCACCACCGTCGTCCTGGGCTGCACCCACTACGAACTGGTGGCCGAACGCATCCGGGCCGCCGTGCAGCGCCCCGACGCACCGCCGCTCGCCCTGCACGGCTCCGCGGGAGCGGTCGCCGCGCAGGCGCTGCGCCGCATCGGCGCCGAGCCGGCCCCCGACGCCCCCGCGAGCGGCTCCCTGACGGTCCTGCTCAGCGGCCGCGAGGGCGCGCTGCCCGCATCCGCCCTCACCTACGCGGAGGGCCGCCTGCTGCAGCAGGTCACCCCTACGGCCTGAACGGGATCGCGAGATTCTCGGGAATCTGGAGCCCGGGCGCGCGATGTCCATAGGGCGGGCCCGCCTGCCCGGCCTGCCGCCCTGCCTGCCCGGTCTCCGGTTGTGCCTGCGGGGCCTTCCGCTCGTGCCGGTCCGCGCGGGCCGCGGCAGGGTCAGTAACGCTGTGCGACGCGGTACCCGCGGTGCGATTCCTGAGTAGTCTCAAAGTATGAGGGACCACCACCCCCACGGTGAGCACATCCCGTACTCGGACGTCTGGACCGGGCGCGCGACCAACCGCGCCCAGTGGCTGCTCGCGCTGGCCGGAGCCGCCTGTATGGCCCTCGGTATCGCACTGGCCGTCGACTCCGCCTGGACCTCCGCCGTGGCGCCGCTGGTCATGGCGGTCGTGGGGTGCATCGCCGCGGGACTGCTGGTCCTGTTCGGCACCCTCGCCTTCGTGCATGTGGCGCTGGTGGTCGACGAGGAGCATCTGGAGGTGCGCTGCGGCCACATCGGGGTGCCCCGCCGCCGCATCCCGCTGTCGCAGGTCGCGGGAGCGGAGTTCGTCCCGCATGTCACCCCGCGGCACTGGGGCGGCTGGGGCTACCGCTGGCGGCCCGAGAAGGGTACGGCGGTCGTCGTCCGGCAGGGCGAGGGCCTGATGCTGCGCCTGTGGGACGGCCACACCTTCACCGTCACCGTGGACGACGCCGAGGCCGCGGTCCACGTCATCCGCGACCGGCTCCGCCCGCACCGGCGGAACGCCGCGCACTGAGGCACGCGCCGGAACGCAGGCGGGCGCGAGGGCGTATCCCGCAGGGGCGGGCTCACCTGCTGAGCCGGTCCTCGTGGGGACGGGCGTCGGATGCGCGCGGTGGGGTTCCCAGGGCGAGGGGACGCGCCGTCGCCGTTCCCGCCAGCAGGCCCACGCCCACGGAAACAGCCGTGAAGCTGAGCGCATTGCCCACCGAGGAGATCGCCGCGACCGCCGTCAGGGCCGCGCCCGCGGTCAGCACGACCGGGGTGGAGCGGGGGCTGCGCCACAGCGCGTACAGCACCCAGCCGAACGCCAGCGCCAGCAGCACCGCCCCGACGACACCCTGCTCGGCCGCCAGCTGCAGCAGTGCGGAGTGGGGTTTGCCGTCGGACAGCAGGGACTCGCCCGACGCCGTGCTCAGCTCCCCGAACCGGCCCGGACCGACGCCCAGACCGGCGTGCTGCCGCACCATGCCGAGCGCGTCCCGCCACAGATCCACGCGGTGTGCCGACAGCCGGCCCTCCAGGGAGGCGGTGAGCCCGTCCGGCAGGGCGTCGCGGGCCACCGCCCAGGTCGTTCCGGACACCCCGGCGACGGCCAGCGCCAGCAGGACCAGGCCCGGACCCCGGCGCCGCACCCGGGCGGCGGCCAGGGAACACAGCAGTACCAGCGTTCCGGCGACGCAGCCGGCCGGCGAGCCGAGCATGGCGGCGGTCACCGCGACGCCGGCCGCCAGCAGCCGCAGAGCGATCCGCAGGGCCGGCGCGGCTGCCGCCCAGGCGGCACAGCAGGCCGCGCCCGCGGACAGGGTCAGCACGGCGGCGGTCGCCCCGGCGTGACCGAGCGGCGTGGACATCTGCGGCCCCGGCGCCAGATGCGGGACGGCCACGGCCAGGCCCACACCGGCCAGCGCCCAGACACAGGGCGCGGCCACCGGCAGCAGCGTGCCGCCGATCCGGCCCGCCGCGTAGCCGGCGGCCACCGCGAGCACGGCGAGGAGCATGCCCTCGGGGCGGCCGCCGCGGACCGCCGCCGTGATCAGCGGCCAGGCGGCACACGCGCCGAGGACCACGACGCCCGCGACGTCCAGTCCGTTTCGTCTCTCGCCGTCCGCATCCGCGCCGGCCGCAGCCATGCCCGTGGAACCCACCCCGCACCCCGTACGCGTCGCCCCCGACTGTGTGAAGGACCCCGGTCGTCCGTGCGACCAGGGCACCGGCACACGTTAACGGCTGGTGGGCGATTTGGGGATGTCTTGTGAGGAGGGTGGCTTTTCAGGGGCCCGGGGAACTGCGCCCAGCCACCCCACCCCCGCAGCCGCCGGCCCGCCGAACCCACCGCCTCGCCAGGCGAGGGGACCCGAGGAACTGTGCCGGTGTCGGCGGGCGGTGCGGGCGCCTTAGACTCCCGGAGTGACCGTCACCGTTGCTCCCGTCGGCGAGTCGGAGTCCAGGCCGCCGCAGAATGCGCCCGTGCGCGGGCGGTGGCTCGCGCGGCTCGTGCCGGCCGCCGCGGCCGCGCTCTCCGGCCTGCTCCTGTATGTCAGCTTCCCGCCCCGCACCCTGTGGTGGCTCGCCCTGCCCGCGTTCGGCGTCCTCGGCTGGGTGCTGCGCGGACGCCGCTGGAAGGCTGCGCTGAGCCTCGGCTACCTCTTCGGCCTGGGGTTCCTGCTGCCGCTGCTGGTGTGGACGGGCGTGGAGGTCGGGCCGGGGCCGTGGATCGCCCTGGTGGTGATCGAGGCGGTGTTCGTGGCGCTCGTCGGCGTGGGCGTCGCCGCGGTGTCCCGGCTTCCGGGATGGCCGGTGTGGGCCGCGGCGCTGTGGATCGCCGGTGAGGCGGTGCGCGCCCGGATGCCGTTCGAGGGCTTCCCCTGGGGCAAGATCGCCTTCGGTCAGGCGGACGGCGTCTTCCTGCCGCTGGCCGCGGTCGGCGGCACCCCGGTGCTGGGCTTCGCGGTGGTGCTGTGCGGCTTCGGCCTGGCCGAGCTGGTCCGGGTGCTGATCGAGGCGCGGCGCACCGGCACGGTGCGGAAGGCCGCCGCGGTCGTCGGCGCGGTGAGCGTCGCCCTGCCCGTCGCGGGCGCCGTGGCCGCCCGGCCGCTGGTCAGCGACGCGGCCGAGGACGGCACCGTCACCGTGGCCGTCATCCAGGGCAACGTGCCGCGCCTCGGGCTCGACTTCAACGCGCAGCGGCGCGCCGTGCTCGACCACCACTCGCGCGAGACGGTGCGCCTGGCCGAACAGGTGAAGGCGGGCAAGGCCGAGCGGCCGGACATCGTGCTGTGGCCGGAGAACTCCTCCGACATCGACCCGTTCGTCAACCCCGACGCCCGTGCCGCCATCGACCGCGCCGCCAAGGCGATCGGCGCGCCGGTCTCGGTCGGCGGTGTGGTGGCCAAGGACGGGAAGCTGCTCAACGAGCAGATCCTGTGGGACCCGGAGAAGGGCCCCGTCGACACCTACGACAAGCGGCAGATCCAGCCGTTCGGCGAGTACCTGCCGCTGCGCCCGCTGATCGGCGCGATCAACGACGAGTGGACGTCGATGGTGCGCCAGGACTTCAGCCGGGGCGGCGAGCCCGGTGTGTTCACCATGGGCGGTGCCCGGGTGGGCCTGGTGACCTGCTACGAGGCCGCGTTCGACTGGGCGGTGCGGGACACGGTCACGGGTGGCGCCCAGCTGATCTCGGTGCCCAGCAACAACGCCACCTTCGGCCGCAGCGAGATGACCTACCAGCAGCTCGCCATGTCCCGCGTCCGGGCGGTGGAGCACAGCCGCACCGTGACCGTGCCGGTCACCAGCGGGGTCAGCGCGGTCATCCTGCCGGACGGGACGATCTCGCAGAAGACCGGCATGTTCGTCGCCGGCTCCCTGGTGCAGGAGGTGCCGCTGCGCTCGACGCGGACCCCGGCCACCCGGGTCGGCATCGCGCCGGAGATCGCGCTGGTGCTGGTCGCCGCGGGCGGCCTGGGCTGGGCCGTCGGCGCCGGACTGCGCGCCCGGCGCGCCGGTGACGCGTAGCCGCACCACCGGAGGGCGGCGGGTGAAGCGGGGCCTGGGCAACCGACCGGGCGGTTAGGGTCGAGAGCATGGCTACCCCTGATTTCATCCGCACGCTGCGCGAGTCCGCAGGCCATCAGCTGCTGTGGCTCCCCGGGGTCACCGCCCTCGTCTTCGACGCCGAGGACAGAGTGCTGCTGAACCGCCGGGCCGACACCCGCACGTGGTCCGTGATCGGGGGCATCCCGGAGCCGGGGGAGCAGCCGGCGGCCTGCGCCGTGCGGGAGGTCGAGGAGGAGACGGCGGTGCGCTGCGTCCCCGAACGGGTGGTGCTGGTGCAGGCGCTCCAGCCGGTGACCTACGGCAACGGTGACATCTGCCAGTACATGGACATCACCTTCCGCTGCCGGGCGGTCGGCGGCGAGGCGCGGGTCAATGACGACGAGTCGCTGGACGTCGCCTGGTTCCCGGTGGACGCCCTGCCGGAGCTGCACGAGTTCTCACGCTTCCGGATCAAGCAGGCCCTGTCGGACGCCCCCACATGGTTCGCCCCCATGGAAATCGGCTGAAGTGTAGGGGCTGACCACATGGGGCGGGGTGCGGGTGCTGCCTAGGGTCGGGGATATGACCGCCTCCCGTGCCGTTCCGGCTCCCCAAGCCTCCTCGCTCGACCTCGGTGGCCGTACCGCTCTCGTCACCGGCGCCGCCGGTGGTATCGGCCGCGCCTGCGCCCTGCGGCTCGCCGCCGCCGGGGCCAAGGTCAGAGCCGTCGACCGGGACGCCTCGGGCCTGGAGTCGCTCGCCGAGGCGGCCCGGGGCCTGGGCGGCGCGGTCGAACCACAGGTCGTGGACCTCACCGACCTCGACGCCGCGGAACTCGCCGCCGCGGGCACGGACGTGCTGGTGAACAACGCCGGGCTGCAGCTGGTCCGCCCCATCGAGGAGTTCCCGCCCGACGTCTTCCACACCGTGCTCACGGTGATGCTGGAGGCGCCGTTCCGCCTGATCCGCGGCGCCCTGCCCCACATGTACGAGCAGGGCTGGGGCCGGATCGTCAATGTGTCCTCCGTCCACGGACTGCGCGCCTCCGCCTACAAGTCCGCCTATGTGGCCGCCAAGCACGGACTGGAGGGACTGTCCAAGACCGCGGCGCTGGAGGGCGCCCGGCACGGCGTCACCTCGAACTGCGTGAACCCCGGCTATGTGCGCACCCCCCTGGTCGAGAAGCAGATCGCCGACCAGGCACGCGCCCACGGCATCCCCGAGGAGCGCGTGCTGAGCGAGGTGCTGCTCCAGGACAGCGCGGTCAAGCGGCTGATCGAACCGGAGGAGGTCGCCGAGGCGGTGGCCTACCTGTGCGGGCCTCAGGCCGCCTTCGTGACGGGTACCTCACTGGTCCTCGACGGCGGCTGGACCGCGCACTGAACCGGTCCGGCGGCCGGCCCGAGGGGCCGGAACGAGTTTTCCACAGGCCTGCCGGACCGGCCGTGCGATGAGGAATCCTGTGGTCATGTCCCGCGATCATGTGCAGTCCGCCGGGCTCGAAGCCCCCGCCCCGGGGCGCTCGCGCCCCGTCGCCGGCCCGGAGTCCGGCGGCGCCGAGACGCCGTACCTCGAGCTGCTGGCCCGTGGCGCGCCCGCCGAGGCCTATGAGCAGCCGGTGCTGCTGGCCCGCGCCGAGGGCCGGCCGGCCGAACGGATCGCCGCGCTGGAGCAGGCCAAGCTGCTCGCCCTGCGAGTGCGCGCGGAGCTGGAGGGGCGGCGCCGGCGCGAGGCCGAACTGTCCGCGCTCTTCGAGACCGCCCACGACCTTGCCGGCCTGCGGGACCTGGACGCCGTGCTCCAGGCGATCGTGCAGCGCGCCCGCTCCCTGCTCGGCACCGACGTCGCCTACCTGAGTCTGAACGACCCGGCCAGGGGCGACACCTATATGCGGGTCACCGAGGGCTCGGTGTCCGCCCGCTTCCAGCAGCTGCGCCTCGGCATGGGGGAGGGGCTCGGCGGGCTCGTCGCCCAGACCGCCCGCCCCTATGTCACCGACGACTACTTCAGCGACGACCGCTTCCAGCACACCCGCGCCATCGACGCCGGTGTGCACGACGAGGGCCTGGTGGCGATCCTCGGCGTGCCGCTGACGCTGGGGCACACCGTGATCGGCGTGCTGTTCGCCGCCGACCGGCGGGCCCGGGTCTTCGAGCGCGAGCAGATCGCCCTGCTCGGCTCCTTCGCGGCCCTCGCCGCCGCGGCCATCGACACGGCCAACCTGCTCGCCGAGACCCGCTCCGCGCTCGCCGACCTGGAACACGCCAATGAGATCATCCGCGACCGCAGCGGGGTGATCGAGCGGGCCTCCGACGTCCACGACCGGCTGGCCGAGCTGGTGCTGCGCGGCGGCGGGGTGCACGACGTGGCCGCCGCCGTCTCCGAGGTCCTGGACGGCCAGGTGCAGTTCACCGAGGCCGACGCCGCCCCGGCCGACGCCCTTAAGTCCTCCCGCGCCGAAGGGCACGCGGTGCGGCACGGAGACGACTGGATCGCCGCCGTGGCCGCCGGCGACGAACTCCTCGGCGCCCTGGTGCTGCGCGGCCACCCCGGGCTCGACCCCGTCGACCAGCGCACGCTGGAACGCGCCGCCATGGTCACCTCGCTGCTGCTGCTCGCCCGCCGCTCCGCCGCCGAGGCGGAACAGCGCGTCCGCGGGGAGCTCCTCGACGACCTGCTCGACGCCCGCGACCGCGACCCGCGTCTGCTGCGCGACCGCGCCGCCCGGCTGCACGCCGACCTGGACGCCACCCACGTCGTGCTCGCCGCCCGCCTGGAGGGCGGCACCGACGACGCCGAGCAGGAGGCCGACACCCGCAGACGGCTGTGGGCCGCCGCCTCGCACCTGGCCGCGACCCGGCACGGCCTCGCCGCCGCCCGCGACGGCGGCACCGTCCTGCTGCTGCCCCTCACCGGCGACGACACCGCCACCGGCCTCGCCCGGCGCACCGCCCGCCACCTGGGCACGGCCGTCCACGAACCGGTCAGCGTCGGCGCCTCCGCCCCCGTCGAACGCCTCACCGCCCGCCCGGACACCGTGGCGACCGCCTACGCGGAAGCCCGCCGCTGCCTGGACGCCCTGCGCCTGCTCGGCCGCTCCGGAGACGGCGCCGCCGCCGAGGACTTCGGCTTCCTCGGCCTGCTGCTCGCCGGCGATCGCGACGTCACGGGCTTCGTCGACCGCACCATCGGCCCGGTCGTCTGCTACGACGAACGCCGGGGCACCGAGCTGGTCCGCACCCTCGACGCCTACTTCGCCTGCGGCATGAGCCCCGCCCGCACCAAGGACGAGCTGCACGTCCATGTGAACACCGTCGCCCAGCGCCTGGAACGCGTCGGCCGCCTCCTCGGCGACGACTGGCAGAGCCCCGCCCGCGCCCTGGAGATACAGCTGGCCCTGCGCCTGCTCCGCCTCTCCGACCCCTCGGCACCACCCCTCACGCACTGACGCACTGACCCCGTACGACGTCACCGCCCAACACTGACCCCGTACGACGTCACCCCCTACGCACCGGCCCCCGTACGCGGGGCGCGCACGGGGGCCGGTGGAGCGGAGCCGCGGGGCATCAGACGGTCGGAGCTTCCTCCGTCTTCTGGGCCTTCTGGGCCTTCCGGGCCTCGACCGGCCCGGTGGTGCCGCCGGAGGGAGCGACGTCCGTCAGATCCCGGTGGCGGGTCTCCTTCGCCGCCGCCAGGGCCACCACGGTCAGCAGGCTCGCCGCGATGACATACAGCGCGATCGGCACGGAGGTGCCGTAGGCGTCCAGCAGCGCGGTGGCGATCAGCGGGGCGGGCGCACCCGCCGCCACCGAGGCGAACTGGGCGCCGATGGAGGCACCCGAGTAGCGCATCCGCGTCGCGAACATCTCGGAGAAGAACGCCGCCTGCGGTGCGTACATCGCGCCGTGCAGCACCAGACCCACGGTCACCGCCAGGAGCAGCGCCCCGAAGCCGCCGGTGTCGATCAGGGCGAAGAACGGGAACATCCACAGCGCCACGCCCGCCGCACCGATCAGATACACCGGCCGCCGGCCGATCCGGTCCGACAGCGTGCCCCAGGCCGGGATCACCGCGAAGTGGATCGCGGAGGCGATCAGCACCGCGTTCAGCGCGGTCTGCTTCGAGACACCGGCCGAGACGGTGGCGTACACCAGGATGAACGCGGTGATCACGTAGTAGCTGATGTTCTCCGCCATGCGGGCGCCCATGGCGACCAGCACATCACGCCAGTGGTGCTTGACCACCGCCACCAGCGGCATCCGCTCGGCGACGGCGGTGGCCTCCGCCTTGCGCGCCTCGGCCCGCTCCAGCGCCTGCCGGAACACCGGCGACTCGTCGACGGACAGCCGGATCCACAGACCGACGATCACCAGCACACCGGAGAGCAGGAACGGAATCCGCCAGCCCCAGCTGCCGAACGCCGCGTCCGAGAGCACCGCGGTGAGGAACGCCAGCACACCGGTCGCCAGCAACTGCCCGGCCGGAGCGCCCGTCTGCGGCCAGGACGCCCAGAAGCCACGCCGCTCGGCGTCCCCGTGCTCGGACACCAGCAGCACGGCGCCGCCCCACTCGCCGCCCAGCGCGAAGCCCTGCACCAGCCGCAGCGCGGTGAGCAGTACGGGCGCGGCGCTGCCGATGGTGGCGTGGGTCGGCAGCAGACCGATCGCGAAGGTGGCCCCGCCCATCATCAGCAGGCTCAGCACCAGCAGCTTCTTGCGGCCCAGCCGGTCCCCGTAGTGCCCGAAGACCAGCGCGCCGATCGGCCGCGCCGCGAATCCGACCGCGTACGTCAGGAACGACAGCAGCGTGCCGACGAGCGGGTCGGACTCGGGGAAGAACAGCTTGTTGAAGACCAGCGCGGCGGCCGAGCCGTACAGAAAGAAGTCGTACCACTCGATGGTGGTGCCGATGAGGGACGCGGCGACGATGCGCTTCAGATTCGACGGCGTCGGGGGAGCGGATGCTGCGGAGGCCATGTGCGCCACTTCCTCGTGTGCGGTGGGGACGGGGTACGTACGTGTCGGCACACGGTAGGAAGAGGCAGGTCGGGGGCACATGTGGCGGGCCACCATAGTTCCGGCCCAGGGTATGCGTGCGGGCACCATGCGGTGCCCGTGGAAGCCCCCTGAGGCGGCCGGACGCGGAACGCGCGTCGGTGTAGCCGGTCACCTGTCGCCGGCCAGCGTTGCCGGTCAGCTCACGTCGGCGGCGCGGCGGGCGGCGCGGCGGCGGAGGCGGAAGGGGAGAATGTACCAGCACAGGCCGAACCAGAGCATGACGCCGCCGGCCAGGGCCTCGGCCAGCACGCCGGGTATGACGAAGCGCAGGATCAGCAGCAGGGTGCAGCCGATGGTCAGGGCGAGCAGGACCATGCCGCAGCGCATCAGCCGGCAGGCGGCCTCCACCAGTTCGTCCTTCATGCGCTGTCCGGTCAGGAAGCGGTGGAGGGAGACGGGAGCGATGAGGGCCCCGGTGGCCGACGCGCCCAGCACCACGGTGGCGACGTAGATGGTGCGGTCCGCCGTGCCCAGCTCCCCGAACACCGGGGTGAAGGCCACGCTGAGCAGGAAGCCGAAGAGGATCTGCACGCCGGTCTGGGTGACCCGGGTCTCCTGCAGGACCTCGTTCCAGCGCCGGTTGACCCGCTCGCGCGGCGTCTCGGGTCCGTCGGCGCCGGCTTGAGGACCCTGGCCACTGTCGCACGCGCAGCGGGCGGCGTCCTCGTGGGCCTTCTCGTGCGTCGTCACGTCGGGCCGCTGGTCCGTCATCGTCATGGGCTTCCTCCCCGGCGGTTCACAGGAAGTCCGGCTGCCCCGGTCGTTGCCCTTTATGCAGTTCACGTGCAGTTCGCGTGCGATGCAGGGGTGTCGGGGGGCCGGGGAGGGCGACGGGCGCCGGGTTTCCCCCGGGACGTGGATCAGCGGCGCCGGCGCCGGCGGGCCAGGCGGTGGAAGGCCCGGGCGGTGCCGGTCGGGGCGGGCAGGGCGCCCGCGATCGCGTCGGCGAGGAGCGTGCCGACGGTCTCCGCCGCGCAAGCCCGGTTGGCGCCGATGCCGCCCGAGGGGCCGCGCTTGATCCAGCCCACGACGTATGTGCCGGGCATGCCCGCCACCCTGCCGCGCTCGTGCGGCACGGTCCCCGTGGCCTCGTCGAACGGCAGCCCCGCCTGCGGCACCCCGCGATAGCCGATCGCCCGCAGCACCGTCCCGGCCGGGATCTCGGTGTCACCGTTCTCGCCCGTCACGCGCACCGCGCGGGTGGCGCGGTCGCCGTGGATCTCCAGCGGCGCGGAGTGGAAGCGCAGGACGATACGGCGTCGTTCGTCCGACGCGGCGGAGGACGGGGGCACGGACCAGTCGACCGGCTTGCGGGGCACGCCCCGCAGCACGGCCGCCTTGTCGCTCGGCCCGGCCTGGTCGATGGCCGGAGCGATCCTCGGGTCGTGGTCGTCGATCAGCAGGTCCACGCCGAAGAGGTGCTTCAGGGCGCGCAGCTCGGGCCGGGTGTACGCGGCGTGCTCGGGGCCCCGGCGGGCCAGCAGCACCACCTCGCGCACCTTGCTGCGGCGCAGCTCCTCCAGTGCGTGCCGGGCGATCTCGGTGCCGGCCAGCGTCTGAGGAGGGGAGACCAGGATGCGTGCCACGTCGAGGGCGACATTGCCGTTGCCGACCACCACGACACGCTCGGACGAGAGGTCCACGGCGTCAGGCGCGACCTCGGGGTGCCCGTTGTACCAGGCGACGAAGGTCGTGGCGGAGAGCGTCCCGGGCATGTCCTCGCCCGGGATGCCGAGCCGGCGGTCGGTGGCCGCGCCCACCGCGTAGATCACCGCGTCGTGGTGGGCGGCCAGTTCCTCCGCCGTGACGTGCTTGCCGACTTCGAGGCCGAGGTGGGTGCGCACGCGGGGGTGGGCGTGGACCTGGGCGAAGGTCTCGCTCACCTTCCTGGTGGACGGGTGGTCGGGTGCGACGCCGAAGCGGACCAGCCCGCCCGCGACCGGCAGCCGGTCGATGAGGGTGACCTCGGCGGGTGTGTGCAGCAGCAGGTCCTTGGCCGCGTACATCCCGGCCGGTCCGGTACCGACGACGGCGACCCGCAGCGGCCCGAAGTCGGACGGCAGCACGCGGTCGAAGACCGGCCTGCCCCAGGTGTGGAAGAGCGGGCCGAGTTCGGCCTCGTCGGGCTGCGCCGGAGCCTTGTCCTGCTCGTAGTAGGCGGCGTTGATCTCCGCGTACTCCTGCTGACCGGCCGTCAGCCGGTCGACCGGGAAGATCGCGTCCACCGGGCAGGCGTCGGCGCAGGCGCCGCAGTCGATGCAGGCCTTCGGGTCGATGTACAGCATCTCGGTGCTGCCGAAGGCCCGCTCGTCGGGAGTGGGGTGGATGCAGTTGACCGGGCAGACGGACACGCAGGTGGCGTCGTTGCAGCAGGTCTGGGTGATCGCGAAGGCCATGGTTCAGTCGTCCGCTCGGCTGAAGCTCGTGGGAGCAGGTGAGAGCAACTGTCGCAATTGTCGTGTCCCGGGCGGGACTTGGGTTCAGATGAGGTTGGCGCGCTTGTACCAGTACAGCGCCGGCCCGGTCAGCAGCCCCACCGAGCCGAGGAACTCCATCAGGCCGGCGCAGCTGGAGCGCAGCATGGCCTTGTGGTGCTCGTTGGCCCGCGCCTCGCGCACCGCGCGCTCCTCGTCCAGGCCGGCGTTGGCGTACACCTTGCGGTTCACCATGCTGGTGACGATCACGTACGCCGCGATGGCGATGACGACGGCGTGGGCGCTGCGGCGCAGGCGTCCGGCGCGCGCGAGGTGCCGACGAGTCTCCTCGCGGGCGAACTTCATGTGCCGCGACTCCTCGACGACATGGATGTTGTTGATGGTGCGCACGAACGGCGCGACCCGCTCGTCGCGCATCCAGTCGCGCTGCATGACGTCGAGGACCTCCTCGGCGACCAGGATCGCCGCATAGGCGGCCTCGCCGAAGGCGACGGTCTTGAACAGCCTGCCCAGTTCGAGCGCGACCCGGGGCGGGCGGTAGGCGGGGGCACCGAGCTTCTTCGCGCCACGGGCGAACATGATGGAGTGGCGGCACTCGTCGGCGATCTCGGTGAGCGCCCACTGGAAGGTGTCGTCGGTGGGGTCCTTGGCGTAGATGTCGCGCAGCACCATCTGCTGCAGGATCATCTCGAACCAGATGCCGGTGCAGGCGACGGACGCGGCCTCCTGGCGGGTCAGCGCCCTGCGCTGCTCCTCGGTCATCTCGTTCCAGTACGCCGTCCCGTACAGGGTGCTCCACTCGGGGCTGGCGCCGTGATAGCCGGTGTCCAGCGGCGTCTCCCAGTCGACCTCGGTGAGCGGGTCGTAGGAGAGCTGCGCGGAGGAGTCGAGCAGCCGGCGGGCGACGCCCGCTTCGGCGGGCTGGGGCGTGGTGTCCGGCCGCGAGATGCTCAGTGCCATGGTGCGGGGCTCCTCGGTCAGTCCGTGCGATGCACTTGGCCTCGCTGCGCCCACCCGGGACTTACCCGCGGTAACAGCGGGAGGCTTGCTGACGGACTGTATAGCAAGAGCGCGCCGCTGCCTACCCCCTGGTAACAGCACGACGAAACTTCGCGGTCCTTCGCCGTGCCGCGGTCGATGTCCGCTTTGCGAGCCATCTTCGCTTAGAGGTCCATCTCCACTCAGAGGTTCATCTCCGCTTAGCGGCCCGCCTCCGCTTAGCGGCCCGTCTCCGCGGCGCGGCACGCGGACCGGCTGCCGGCGTTCCCTGCACGGACCGGCTACCCGCGAGCGAGATCCGCCGTCGCCCGCGGTTGCGCCGAGCGGCGCCGGGCCGGCAGGGATGCGCAGATCTCGCCGGAGCGGACGGCTGCGGTGGAGAGCAGGGTCGAGGTGAGACCGTGGGTGTGCTCCGTGCCGCCGCCCTGGAGGCAGATGCCCGCGGTGACGTTGGGGTTGGTCTCCATACCGTGGTCGCGGCCCCTCGGGCGGCATCGGCGTGTACCCGTACTTGCCGAACACCGAGCAGATCTCGGCGTCCGGGAAGGTACGGAGGAGGTAGTCGACGGTCTCGGCGGCGCTCTGGCCGGGCGCCGAGGACGACGGCCCGGCGCACGGACGTGCCGGAGCGCAGCAGCCGGTCGACCCGCGGAAGCAATTCGCTGGGGGCCAGCACCCTGTCGGCCCTTGCCCACCGCGGTGCAGAACAGTCCGTCCCGGCAGGTCCGCTGTACTCACCCATCCTCCGGAGCGGAAGCCCGGCGCCGACGATCCCACAGTCGAACTTAGGTAACCCTAACCACACATGTGTGGGGCGGCTAGCCCTTTGATTGCCCGTCGTCCAGTATTTCTGACGGCCCGTCGCCTTTTCCCGCCGGACGGCCTACCAGGCGCTTCCGCGCGGGTGATCAGCGGTGGCGGGCTGGAAAACCGCCTCATAGCTTCGGCACATGACCAGACGAAACCTCACGTATCTCGCCTGTGCCGCGGCCGTGGTCGCCGCGGGCCTGGGAGCCACCCCGTCGGCCGCCGACCAGAGCACCGTGCACCGCGTCCAGCCCGGCCAGTCCATCCAGAAAGCCGTGAACGCCGCCGAGCCCGGCGACACGATCCTCATCGCACCCGGCATCTACAAGGAGCACGTCCGCGTCACCGTGCCGGACCTGACCCTGCGCGGCTCCGGCGCCGCCCGCACCGTACTGGTGCCCGACAGCAAGGAGAAGGACGCCTGCGCCAAGGCGGGCAGCGGCATCTGTGTCCTCGGGACCGACGACAAGCCCCTCAAGGACGTCTCCGTGCAGTCCCTGGCGCTGAGCGGCTACGCCAAGCACGGCCTGTGGGCCACCGGCACGGACCGGCTGAAGGTCCGTGGCGTGCTCGCCGAGAAGAACGGCACCTGGGGCATCGCCCTGGAGCGCTCCGTGCGCAGCGTCATCACCCACAACGCCGCCCGCGACAACGGCGACGCCGGCCTGTTCATCGCCAACACCGTCGACGCAGAGGAAGGCGCCCGCGACACCGACGGCACCGTCGTCCGCCACAACCGCCTGACCGGCAACCGCATCGGCGTCACCGTGCGCCGGCTGCGCGACCTCAGCGTCGAGCACAACGAGGCCACCGGGAACTGCGCCGCCGTGTTCGTCGTCGGCGACGAGCGCTCGCCCCGCGCCGGCGACATGAGCGTCAGGTACAACCACATCCACGAGAACAACAAGTACTGCGCGGCCACCGCGCGGCTGCCCTTCCTGCAGGGCTCCGGCATCGTGCTCACCGGCGCCGAGAAGACCCGCGTGACCTACAACCGCGTGGAGAACAACCAGGGCACCTCCCCGCTGTCCGGCGGCATCGTGCTCTTCAAGAGCTTCGTCGGCACACCCAACGAGAACAACGACATCCGCGACAACCTGGTGACCGGCAACAGCCCGGCGGACCTGGCGAACCGGGACACCGCCACCAACAACACGTTCAGCCGC
The DNA here is from genome assembly GCF_039526425.1 of Streptomyces thermospinosisporus. NCBI lineage: Bacteria > Bacillati > Actinomycetota > Actinomycetes > Kitasatosporales > Streptomycetaceae > Streptomyces > Streptomyces thermospinosisporus. The sequence goes on along the minus strand of NZ_BAAAIZ010000021.1, from coordinate 50,401 downwards.
AACACCTGCACGCTCTCCGAGCCCGCCGGCATGTGCTGACGCCCGTTCACCTCCCACACCCCCCACCGACAGCACTGCAGAAGCGAGGCAACGGATGACGACCGTTGATCAGGCTCCCCCGCCGCCCATGCGGCTGAGAGAGCTCGTTTTCGGGGCGGCCTGTGCCGCCGCCGTCCGCGCGGCCGTCCGCCTGGGCGTGGCGGACGCGCTGGACGACACCCCCATGACCGTGGACGAGCTGGCTGCGGCGGTGAAGTCCCAGCCGCACACCCTGCGCCGGCTGATGCGGGCGCTGACCTGCCAGGGCGTCTTCACCGAACGCCCCGACGGGACCTTCGCCCACACCGAGATGTCCCGGCTGCTGCGCGAGGACGACCCGCACAGCCTGCGCTACATCGCTCTGTGGTGCACCGAGCCGTGGACCTGGAACGTATGGCCGCTGCTGGACGAGGCGGTGCGCTCCGGCCGCAACGTCTTCGAGGACGTCTACGACCGGGAGTTCTTCCAGTACCTCAACGAGGCGGCCCCCGAGTCCGCGCATGTGTTCAACCGGGCCATGACCACCTCCAGCGAGCAGTCGGCGCGCGACGTCGCCCGGCTGCTCGACCTCGGGGACGTGTCCTCGGTGGTGGACATCGGCGGCGGCCAGGGCCACGTCCTGGCCAGCCTGCTGGAGAAGCACCCCCACCTGCACGGCACCCTGCTCGACCTGCCGGGCGTCGTGGAGAACGCCGACCCGCGCCTGCGCGAGGGCGGTGCGCTCGCCGACCGCGTCCAGGTCATCGCGGGGGACTGCCGCGAGACCATCCCGGTCACGGCCGATGTGTACATCATCAAGAACGTGCTGGAGTGGGACGACGACAGCACCGGCCGGGCCCTGGCCAACGTCCGTGCGGCGGCACGGCCCGGCGCCCGCGTCATCGTCATCGAGAACCTCGTCGACGACACCCCGTCGATGCGGTTCACCACGGCGATGGACCTGCTGCTCCTGCTCAACGTGGGCGGAGCCAAGCACACCCGGCAGTCCATGACCGACCGGCTCACCGACGCCGGCCTGGTCATCGGCGAGATCAACCCGGTCAACGCCTATCTGCACGCCTTCGAGTGCACCGTCCCGAGGTGACACCGGGCTCCGGCTGACGGAAGACCCGTCACCGGCCCTCTCCGCACACACCGAGGCCGCCGGCTTCCGCGACTGACGCGAAACCGGCGGCCTCGGCCCGGATGCGCCCGCCTCACGAGGAGGTGTCGCGGTCCCAGCGGTAGAAGCACTGGGCCATGGCGTCCTTGGGGGAGCGCCACGTCGCAGGGTCGTAGGCGCTGACGTACGCCTCCAACCGCTCGCTGATGCCGCGGAACTCCGGGTGACCGGCCAGCTTGGCGATGGCCGGCCCCGGGTCCCGCTCCGCCTCGATGAGGTGCAGGTACACGTCGTCCCCGAACTGGAAGAGCCGGCGCCGCGTCACCCCGACCAGGTGAGGCAGCTCACCGCGGTCGGAGTCGGCGAAGATGTCGGCGATGTGCGGCGCCGACCCGGGCTTCATCCGGGCGACGATCAGGGCGTGGTGCATGCGCTGTGTCCTTCCCTGGGCCCGCGGTCAGCGGGAGGACGCGACCGAGGCGCTCTCGCGCTCCCGGGCGGCCTGCTCGATGCGGTCCCGGATGAGGGCCATCTGGACGCGCGAGTTGCGGTTGATGTTGTCCGTCATCCACTCGTCGTCCACCGGCGCGTCCGGCTTCATCGCGAAGTCCTGCGTCCACTTCATCTGGACCCCGCCGGGCAGCTCCGTGTACTCCCACAGGATGTCCATGTGGGCGAAGGGGCCGGTCTCCACCCGGCGCGCCTTCACCCGGCGCGCGGCACGGTCGGGGGTGCGCTCGGAGACCCAGCTCCACACCTTGCCGTTCTCGTCCGGGTGCATGGTGAGACGGAAGGTGGTGGTGTCGCCGTCCCGCGAGAGCACCTCGACCGAGGCGTACTCGCTGAACAGGTTCGGCCAGTTCTCCAGGTCGTTGGTCATCTCCCAGACCAGGTCGAAGGGAGCGTCGATGGTGATGCTGTTCTCGGTGTGTCCGGCCACTTTCAGGCTCCAGCCTTGAGGGTGCTGTTGACGAGGTCGAGGAACTCCTGGGGCGTCTTGCAGCGCTCCGAGTCGGGGGGAAGGGACCGGCCGTACCGGTTCTCCAGCTCGCCGACGATGCCGAGCAGGCCGAGCGAGTCCAGACCGAAGGAGTCGAACGGCGACTCGGCCGACTGCTTGAGCTCCTGCGGGTCGACGGTGATGCCGGCCGCCTTCTTCATCAGAGCGGCCAGCTCGTCGAAGGTCACTTCGGTGGTGATCATGGGATCTGCTCCTTCCCCGCCCGGTCCTACCGGGCGGATTCGCCACCGCGGCGCACGACCAGCGCCGCGTTGGAGCCCATCAGTCCCCGGCTGAGGACCAGGGCCGTGCGCAGCTCGGCGGGTCGAGCGCGCTCCGTCACCAGATCGAGGTCGTGGCAGACGTCGAACACGTTGGGCGTGGGCGGCACCTGACCGTGTTCCATGGCGAGCACCGCGGCCACCGTGTCCAGCACCGGCGCCGCGCAGTAGGCGCGCCCGATGCCGGTCTTCGGTGCGGTGACCGGCACCCGCCGGCCGTGTTCGCCGAGCGCGTCGCCGATCGCCAGCGCCTCGGCGCGGTCCGCCTCCGGCACGCCCATCGCGTCGGCGAACACCACGTCGATCTCCTCGGGTGCGCAGCCCGCCTCGTCGAGGGCGCCGCGGATCGCACGGGCCAGCCCCTCGCGTGAGCCGGCCCAGCGGGCGGCGCTGGTGAAGGTGGCGGCGTGCCCGGCCAGCGTGGCCCGCACCGGCACCCCGCGCTCCCGGGCCTTGCGCTCGTCCTCGACGACCAGCAGCGCACCGCCCTCCGCCGGCACGAAGCCGCAGGCCGAGGAGGTGAACGGGCGGTAGGCGCGGTCCGGTTCGGCGACGGTGCTCAGCTCGGGGTAGCCGAGCTGGCACACCATCGAGTACGGGGCGAGGGGCGCCTCCGCCGCACCGACCAGCATGGTGTCGGTGCCGCGGCGCACCGCCCGCGCCGCGTGCGCGAGGGAGTCCAGACCGCCCGCCTCGTCGCTGGCCACCACCCCGCACGGCCCCTTGAAGCCGCCCCGGATGGAGATCTGGCCGGTGCTCGCCGCGTAGAACCAGGCGATCGACTGGTAGGGGCCCACGAACTTCGACCCCTGACCCCACAGCTTCTGCAGCTCCCGCTGGCCGAACTCGCCGCCGCCGCTGCCCGCGGCGGTGACCACACCGACGGAGAACGGCTCGGCCGGGTCGCCGCTGCCGAGGCCGGCGTCGTCCAGCGCGAGGGCGGCGGCGGACATCGCGAAGTGGCTGAACCGGTCGGTCTGCACCAGGAACCTGTCCTCGATGAGCGCCGACGGGTCAAAACCCTGTACCTCGCCCGCCACTTGGAGCGGCATGTGCCCGCAGCCCTCGCGGGTGATGCGGTCCAGCACGCTGAGACCTTCGCGCACGGACTTCCAGTACGCGTCCGTGCGCTGTCCGTTGGGCGCGATCACCCCGATACCGGTGATGGCGGCGCGCCCGGAGCGCTGAGTGCTCATGGTGTCCTCCCGCCCGGCCCGCTGAGCAGCACCGCGGACTGGAAGCCGCCGAAGCCGCTGCCGACGGAGAGCACATGCTCGAGCTTCCGGGGGCGGGCGGTGCGCGGCACATAGTCCAGGTCGCACTCCGGGTCGGGGGTCTCGTAGTTCGCCGTCGGCGGCACCGCCTGGTGCTTGATGGCGAGGACGCACGCGACCACCTCGATCGCGCCGATCGCGCCCAGCGAGTGCCCCACCATCGACTTGATGGAGCTCATGGGCGTGTCGTAGGCGTGTGCGCCCAGGGACCGCTTCACCGCGGCCGTCTCGTGCCGGTCGTTCTGCCGGGTGCCCGAGCCGTGCGCGTTGACGTAGTCGATCTGCGTGGGGTCGATCCGGGCCTGGTCGAGCGTGGTGTCGATCGCCCGGGCCATCTCCAGCCCCTCGCTGGTCAGACCGGTCATGTGGTAGGCGTTGCCGTAGGTGGCGTAGCCGCTGAGCTCGCAGTAGATCTCGGCCCCTCGGGCCCGCGCGTGCTCGTACTCCTCCAGGACGAGCACCGCCGCTCCCTCACCCATCACGAAACCGTCGCGCTGGGCGTCGAAGGGGCGGGAGGCGTGCTCGGGGTCGTCGTTGTTGGGCGACGTCGCCTTGATGGCGTCGAAGCACGCCATGGTGATCGGGGATATCGGCGAGTCCGAGGCGCCCGCGATGCACACGTCCGCCCGGCCCTCGGCGATGGTGTGGAAGGCGTAGCCGACCGCGTCCAGACCCGAGGTGCAGCCGGTGGAGACCGTCTGCACCGGGCCCTTGGCGCCGAACTGCTCGGCGACCACCGAGGCGAGCGTGCTCGGCGAGAACGCCAGATGCAGCTTCGGGTCCGCCTTCACGTGGTCCACGTCCCAGCGCCGGCCGTGCTCGCTGACCAGGACGTAGTCGTGCTCCAGCCGGGTGGTGCCGCCGACCGCGCTGCCCAGCGACACCGCGGTGCGCCAGGGGTCCTCGGCGGCGGTGTCGATCCCCGAGTCGCGCACCGCCTCGCGGGCCGCCACCACGGCGAACTGGATGTACCGGTCCGCGTGCTGGCACAGCTCGGCGTCCAGGCCGTGCTCGAAGGGGTCGAAGTCGCACTCGGCGGCTATGCGCGAGCGCAGTCCGGCCGGGTCGAAGAGGGTGATGCCGCGGGTGGCGGTGCGGCCGGCCGAGAGCAGGTCCCAGAAGGCCGTCGCCCCGATGCCGCCGGGAGCGACCACACCGACACCGGTGACGGCCACTCGGCGGGTCATTTTATGGCCCCGCTCGGCTCGGACGGCCGGCCGCGCTCCGGCCCGCCGACCGTCAGCTGCGGTCCCGCCTCGACGCTCTCGTTCTCCTCGGTGTCCACATGGCCGAGACTCGGATGCGGGGCCAGCGGACCGAGGTGGAACACCATCCGGGCCTCGGTGCCGCCGACGTTGCGGAAGCGGTGCCGCATGTCGACGGGGATCATCAGACCCTGGTCGGCGCGGAGCGGATACGCCTCGCCGTCCAGGTCGACCTCGAGCTGCCCGGTCACCACGAACACGAACTCCTCGGAGTACGGGTGGTAGTGCTCGGCGATCCGCTCACCGGGCTGGATGACCGCCAGACCCATGAAGCCGCTGGTGGAGCCCACCGTGGCCGGGGTGAGCAGAGTCCTGAGGTCACCTCCGCGCCGTCGGTTGGGTTCCGTCTCGCTCAGGTCCACGATGCGTGGATGCTGCTTGGACATGGTTGATACCTCCGGGTGTGCCGGTGACGTCCGGGCGCCGCGAAGGCCGCGGACGCCACCGCGGTTGACCGTCAGGCCTCCGCCGAGCTGCGGTCGGTGACGGGCATCATGTCGGCGTGCGACAGGAGCCGGTTGAGGGTGCGCTCCGAGTCGAGGGAGCCCTCGACGCCGATGGCGGCGCCGTCCAGCAGCCGCTGGAGCTCGGCCGCCTTGCCGGGGCCCTTGACGCCGAGAGCGGCCGGGATGTCGAGGTCCAGGTCGCGGGTGACGTCCACCAGGCGGACCACGATGTCGTCGCGCTGGAAGACGGTGCTGGCGTACACCGGGCTGTCCGGGTCCTCGGCCGCGGCCTCGTCCTGGTGGGCGAGGAACCGGGCCAGCTCCATGCCGCGGCCGGAGACGGCCGGGTAGTACAGCATGTGCCGGCGCAGGCCGGCGGGCTCCGGGCGGCCCTGCACCACGTGGTGCACGGCCGGGAGCGCGGCACGGGTGAAGAACACCCGCGCGGAGTCGGGGTCGGTGAGATCGCGGTCCTGCTCGAGATACGGGTTGATGGCCTCCTCGACCGCCCGTACCTCGGGCTGGCGCGCCACATGGCGCAGCGCCGCCAGCAGGTCGCCCTCGACCTCCACGGCGCGCACGACCCGGTTGCCGTGCATGAACAGGGAGGTGCGGCGCAGCCGGGTGGTCTCGTCGACCTGCGCCTTGGGGGACTGGTAGCCGGCCAGCAGCTCGGCGACCTTGGACTCCGAACCCGGCTTGACGGTGAAGGTGAGCGCGTGGCGGGCCACCCCGTCGCCGACCCGGACCGCGGCCTGCAGACCGTCCCGCGCCCGCTCGGGGGCGAGGGGCCGTTCGGGGAGCGTCTCGCGCAGGATGCTGTAGCGCATCGAGCGGGTGTCCCGGACGCAGTTGTGCATCGGCCGTACGGTCTCCACGTGCTCCTCGCTGTTCACCCAGGCGAGGAACGGCGGGGCGCTCTCCCACTCGCTGGTGATCAGCCACTGCGAGGGGTTCTCTATCGACTGGCAGAGCTGGTCACTGATGTGTCCGGGGACGGACGCGACCTTGTTGCGCATGTGCTCGTAGGCCTCGAGGAACTCCTCCTGAGCTCCCTCGTACAGGTCGAGCAGCAGGATCACCCGCAGCCGCGAACCGTCGAAGGCCGACTGGGATATGCGTCCCGACATGGTCATCCGGCGCACCTCTCCTCATTCTCATGGAAGTCCGTGCACAAGTCCTTTGCGGATGTTCGTCACGGAAGGTCAGGAACGACCGCGGTGTCCGAAGGGCCGGGGTCGCCATGTGTCGATGGTCGGCGGGCTCCGCGGGGTGCGCGAGCGCCACGGGGCGAGTGGGTGAACCGCGTGCCAACCGGGTGCCGCCCCGACACGAAGGGGCCCGCACCGGGCATGCAATGTGCGTCCCCTTCCCACAGCCCGTCGCGTGCGACGCTGGAGGCGTTTCAATGAACCGAGTGGAAGAGGCCGGCGACGCTCACCGCACGCCCGTGCTCATCGTCGGCGGCTCACTGGTGGGCCTGTCCATGTCCCTGTTCCTGGGGCGCCTCGGCGTGCCGCACATCCTCGTGGAGCGGCACGCGGGCACCTCGATCCACCCCCGCGGACGCGGCAACAACGTCCGCACCATGGAGGTGTTCCGGACCGCCGGTGTCGAGGGACGCATCCACCGGGCGGCCAGCGTGCTGGCGGACAACCACGGCATCCTGCAGACCCCGACCCTGGTGGGTGACGCGGGGGAGTGGCTGTTCCGGGAGATCGACCCCGGCGGCGGGCTCGCCCGCTTCAGCCCCACCGCCTGGTGCCTGTGCAGCCAGAACGACCTGGAGCCGGTGCTGCTGGCGAGCGCCCGCGAACTCGGCGGCGACCTCAGGTTCGCCACCGAGATGATGTCCTTCGAGCAGGACGCCGACGGGGTGACGGCGCTGGTCAAGAGCCGGGAGACCGGCGAGCACACCACCATCCGCGCCGACTACCTGGTCGCCGCCGACGGCCCCCGCAGCCCGGTCCGGGAGCGGCTCGGCATCGGCCAGACCGGCCCCGGCGACCTCTTCCACAACGTCAGCGTCACCTTCACCTCGAAGGACCTGGCCGACGTCGTCGGCGACCGCCGGTTCATCGTCTGCTACCTGACCAACCCGGAGGCCGACGGGGCGCTGCTGCCGGTGGACAACCAGCGGCACTGGGTGTTCCACGCGCCCTGGCACCCCGAACGCGGCGAGCTGCTGGAGGAGTTCACCGACGAGCGGTGCGCCGACCACATCCGGCGGGCCGTCGGGGCGCCCGGCCTGGACGTCACCATCACCGGCCGGGCCGCCTGGCACGCCGCCGAACGCGTCGCGGAACGCTACGCCGACGGCAGGGTCTTCCTGGCCGGCGACTCGGCCCACGAGATGTCGCCCACCGGGGCGTTCGGCTCCAACACCGGCATCCAGGACGCGCACAACCTCGCCTGGAAGCTGGCCGCCGTGCTGGGCGGCTGGGCCGGGCCCGGACTGCTCGCCTCCTACGACACCGAACGCCGGCCGGTCGCCGAGGCGACCAGCGCCCGCGCCTCCACCCGCTCCGTCGAGCACAGCCACCCCGGCTACACCCCCGCCGAAGGCGCGGGCAAGCGCGGCGCGCGGGGCGGCATCCTCAACGTCGCCCTGGGCTACCGCTATCCGCGCGGCGCGGTGCTGGGCACCGACCCGGCGTCCCCCGTCGTCCCCGACGCGCTGGTGCTGGACGGCGCGCCGGGCAGCCGGGCCCCGCACCTGTGGCTGGAGCGGGCCGGCGAGCGGATCTCCACCCTCGACCTGTACGAACGGCACCCGGTGCTGCTCAGCTCCGCGGACGCGGGCTTCGCCTGGCACACCGCGGCCAAGCAGGTCGCCAAGGAGCTGAACGCGCCGCTGGACTCCCACCGCATCGGGCACGGTGCCGAGGCGGACCTGGTTCCCGAGGGCGACCAGGACTGGGCGCGGGCCCACGGGGTCGGCGAGGACGGCGCGGTCCTGGTCCGCCCCGACGGCTTCGTCGCCTGGCGCTCCGAGCACCGCACCCCCGATCCGCTGCGGACCCTGCGCGAGGCGGTGCAGGCGGTCCTCGCGCGCACCTGACCCGGCCTGCGGGGAGCCTGACCTGCGAGAAACGAGCGGCACCAGGTGTGCCGCTCGTTTGCGTGGGTGGTGACACGGCAGGGTGCGCCGTCAGGCCACCGGACCTGATCCGGCAGAGCGGGGTCAGGCCGTGCCGAGCCGGCCCTGCCGTCCGCGTTCCGCCTTGTCCCGGTACTGCTCGAACACCTGGACCGGGTCCCCCTCGGCCTGCCAGGGCCACGCGGTGACCGTGCCCTGCAGCACCTGGAACACCGGGTGCGCGTCCGCGGCCCGCCCCGCCGCGCACAGCGCGTAGGCCAGCATGTTGAGGTCGGCCAGCGCGCCCGCGTGCTGGAAGAAGCCCGGCTTGGGCCACAGCGCGGCGGCCTGGTCGAGCGCGGCGGCCGGCCGACCGCCGGACCACAGCTGACCGGCCGTCATGGCCCGCACCCCGCCCTGGACCAGCAGGCCCTGGTACTGCCGCACCGCAGCCGTCAGTTCGACGGCGGCGCACGGAGCGTTGGCCGGTATGTGCTCGCGGACCACGTCCAGGAAGTCCAGGACAGCCGCGCTCGATCCGCCCTCCTCCGGCGAGAGGTAGGAGATCATCTGCAGATACGCCTCGCGGTGCCAGCGGTCGCGGGCGGTGGCCTCCCGCCAGATGGCGTTCACATCGCGCTGCGCGTACCGCTCGATCCGTGCCACGCCGAGCAGTGTCACCCAGGGCAGCGGGTCCGCGGGGTCCAGCTCGCTCGCCCGGCGGCAGTCCTGCACCAGCTGCCGCACGTCCCGCAGCTGCCGCTCACGCAGTCCCCGCACCAGGGCGACCCTGCTGTGGAACACCAGCGCGTCGGCGCTGTCCGGCTCCTGGTCCACCCAGGCCGAGGAGATCGCCGTGTCGGCGGTCGCCTCGGCCAGGACGGACACCCGGTGGTCGCGGCGGTCCCAGTCGGCGCCGGTCTGCTCCAGCACCGTGGAGACGATGGCCACGTCCACCGCCCGGCTGTCGCCGCCCCGTTTGCTCAACTGCCGCAGAACGCGCGCCAGCACGGCGTCGTCGAGCGCGGGGGTGATACGGGGACGCTTGGCGGTACGACTGCTGAAGAGGGGCATGCCCGCAGACTAGGAACCCTTCGGGACCGGGCAACCCATAGCGGACGATCGTTACCGATCTGCCCCTCTTACCGGCGGTAGTGCCGCCTTCGGCACCGTCAGGGCGCCGGGGCCGGGTAGGTCGGGTACTCCACCCCGGAGACGTACTGCACGACCCGGACGACCTGGCAGGAGTAGCCGAACTCGTTGTCGTACCAGAGGTAGAGGATGGCGTTGTCGCCGTCGACCTTCAGCGCACCGGCGTCCACGATCGAGGCGTGGCGGGAGCCGATGAAGTCGCTGGAGACCGCGTCGGGGGCGCTGATGAAGTCGATCTGGCGGCGCAGCGGCGAGGTCAGCGACACGTCGCGCAGGTAGTCCAGGACCTCCTGGCGGTCGGTCTCGCGGGCCAGCTGCAGGTTGAGGATCGCGATCGAGACGTCCGGCACCGGGACGCGGATCGAGCTGCCGGTGATCCTCGCCTTGAGGTCGGGCAGCGCCTTGGCGACGGCGGAGGCGGCGCCGGTCTCGGTGATGACCATGTTGAGCGGCGCGCTGCGGCCGCGGCGCTCGGACTTGTGGTAGTTGTCCAGCAGGTTCTGGTCGTTGGTGAACGAGTGGACGGTCTCCACGTGTCCGCGCAGCACGCCGAACTCGTCGTCCATCGCCTTCAGCGGCGGGACGATGGCGTTGGTGGTGCAGGAGGCGCAGGACAGGATCTGCTCGTCCGGCTTGATGGTGTCGTGGTTGACGCCGTGCACGATGTTGGGGACGTCGCCCTTGCCCGGCGCGGTCAGCACCACCTTGTCGATGCCGGGACGCAGGTGCTGGGACAGGCCCTCGCGGTCGCGCCACTTGCCGGTGTTGTCGATGAGGATGGCGTTCCTGATGCCGTACGCCGTGTAGTCGACCTTCTTCGGGTCGTCGGCGTAGATCACCTTGATCTCGTTGCCGTTGGCGACGATGGTGCTGTTCGCCTCGTCGACGGTGATGGTGCCCTGGAACTGGCCGTGGATGGAGTCACGGCGCAGCAGCGAGGCTCGCTTGACGATGTCCTGCTCGCCGCCGCCGCGGACCACGATGGCGCGCAGCCGCAGCCCGTTGCCCGAGCCGGCCTTCTCGATGAGCAGCCGGGCGACGAGCCGGCCGATGCGGCCGAAGCCGTAGAGGACGACGTCGCGGCCCTCGCCGCGCTCGATCTTGTTGGCGCCGGTGGCGCCGGCGACGGCCTCGGCGGTGAACGCCTCGACGGACAGCCCGCGGTCGTCCGTCTTGTAGGTCGCGGCGAGCATGCCGATGTCGATCTGGGAGGGGCCGAGGTCGAGCGTGGTGAGCGCCTGGAGGAACGGCAGCGTCTCGGTGACCGAGAGCTCCCGGCCGGTGATCTGCCGGGCGAAACGATGGGCCTTGAGGATGCTGACCACCGACTTGTTCACCAAGGAGCGGCTGTGCAGCAGGACGGTGACGTCCCGCTCGCGGTGCAGCTTCCCGATGATCGGGATCATCGACTCCGCGATCTCCTCGCGGTGCTTCCAATTGGTGAACGAGTCTTCGTTGACAGTCACTGGATCATCTTTCGAGCTAGACGGCGCTCATATGATAGCCATGCGGGTGCGGGGCTCCCGCGGGGGGCTCTTTCCGCCGGCGGGCAGGCTTGCGACTCATCGATGACTCATCGGGGAAGCAGCAGGATTGCGCCCCGGGTGATCGGGTACGCGTGCAGCACCGTGCCCGGGGCGGATCATGTCCCGGGTGAACCGCACAACCGCCGCAACCTGGGAAAACACCATGGAAACTCCCGCACCCGAGAACAACGCCCCGACGCCCGCCCAGCAGGCTCTGGACGCCCTCGCCGAGGACACCGAGAACGCGGCGGCTCTGGACGCCCTGGCCAACAGTGACGTCCTGATCCCCGTGCCCGACGACGCCGCCGCCGACGAGGCCGCCGACCCCGGCGCGGTCGCCCTGCCGGTGCTGGAGCAGCCCGGCGGCGCACAGGTGGTGCCCGTCTTCACCTCGGAGCTGGAGATGGCCGGGCTGCTGCCCTTCGTCTCCCGCTACCGCCTGGTGCCGCTCGGCGCGCTGGCCGCACAGTGGCCGGCCGACGACCTGTCCCTGACCATCGACGGCAGCTCGGAACACCGTCTGACCCTCACCTCGGAGGGAGTGCGCACCCTGCTGGCCCGCCCCCAGGGCTGACCGTATCCGCGTCCGACGCCGTCAGGCCCCGTCGCCCAGCGCGCGGGCCAGGGCAGCGCGCTGCAGGGGGAGCACCTCCGCGTGCAGCGCGCGCCCCTTCGGCGTGAGGGACACATAGACTCCGCGCCGGTCCTCCGCGCACATGCTGCGGGTGACCAGGCCGTCCTTCTCCAGCCGGGCGATCAGCCGGGACAGCGCGCTCTGGCTCAGATGCACCCGGCCCACCAGGTTCTGCACCCGGCACTGCTCGCCCTCCTCGGGCGTCGCGGCCACCAGCAGGTCCAGCACCTCGAAGTCCGAGGCGCCCAGCCCGTACGGGTGCAGCGCGCGGTCGATCTCGCCCAGGGTGCGGGCGTGGACCGCGAGGATCTCCCGCCACCGCTCCTGGAGCCGCATGTCGGTGGTGTGCGCTGCCATATTCGAACGGTAACACTCGTTCTACTTTGAATGAACGCGCATCGAGGCCTGTCCGCCCGGCCCATGGAGGCGCCGGCTGCTCAACCCCTCAACCAGCCTGCCCGCCAGGGGAGTCGAGGAAGTTTTTGCGCTTCTCCCGGACAAGCTGCCCGACAAGCGGGACGCGGAGGGCGGGGCTGCGTGACAGTGGAGGGGCCCGGAGAGAAGGACGCCCGGGCGGAGGTGGACGACATGCTCAAGGCCCCCGTCGACACGACCCGCATGCACATCCTGGCGTGGCTGCGAGAGCCCGGCCTCGCCGGGACCGGAGCCACCGCGGAGGCCGTCGCCACCCGGTTCGGGCTCACCCACCCGGTCGCCCTCACCCACCTTCGCCTCCTCACCGCCATCGGCCTGCTGCGCGCCACCCCGATCGGCGGCCGCGTGTACTACCGGCGCGACGAGGTGCGCATCGCCGACGTGGCCCGCCACTTCGAGAAGGGCTGGTAGGGGGGGCCCGGCTCAGGCCCAGGGGGCGTCCGCAAAGTCGCGTCGTCCGCCGCGCTACCCTGGTCCGCGGCCGTGGGCGCGTTGCCCGCGGCGCGGCGGTGGGGCCCGCCGTACCCGAACCGCGGCACGAGCGCCGCCAACGGTCCCTGCTTGCCACAGCGCGCGCCCGTGTGTCCGGGCCGCCCAGCGAGTAGGAGACCGTACGACCGTGACCCTGTCGAAGGCCCCGGCCCGTCCCGCCGGCGCGACCCGCACCGCAGGCTCCCCCCGGGCACGCACCGTGGCCGCCGTCGCTCTCGGCGGGGGTGCGGGGGCCGCCGCGCGCCACGCCGCCGCCGTGCACTGGCCGACGCCGGCCCACGGATTTCCCTGGACCACCCTGGGGGTCAACATCGCGGGATGCGCGCTGATCGGCGTCCTGATGGTGCTCCTCACCGAGGCCCGCCGGACCCGCCACCCGCTGCTCCGCCCGTTCCTCGGCACCGGCGTCCTCGGCGGCTTCACCACCTTCTCCACCTATACGGTGGACATCGCCCGGCTCCTCGCCGAAGGGCACGCCCGCACCGCTCTCACCTGCCTCGTCGCGACCCCGCTCGCCGCGCTCACCGCCGTGTGGCTCGCGGCACAGGCGACCCGGGGCCTGCTCAAAGGGGCCGGGCGTTGACGACCTGGCTGCTCGTCGTCACCGGTGCCATGATCGGGGCCCCGCTGCGCTACCTCACCGACCGTGCCGTGCAGTCCCGGCACACCTCCGGCTTCCCCTGGGGCACCTTCACCGTGAACGTCGCCGGCAGCCTCGTGCTCGGGCTGCTCACCGGCGCGGTGGTCGCGGGCGCCGCGGGCTCCCGGCTCGCGCTGCTGCTCGGGACCGGGCTGTGCGGGGCGCTCACCACGTACTCGACCTTCTCCTGGGAGACCCTGCGGCTGATCGAGACCGGTGCCCGGGGCCGGGCGGCGGTGAACGTCGCCGGCAGTGTGCTGGCCGGTGTCGGCGCCGCGTGCGCCGGCCTGGCACTGGCGCCGGAGATCTGGTCCTGAGCCCCTCCGATTGACAGTGGCGGCCCCGCGACCGCACCATCGCTTCCGTGAACCTGTCAGACAGCCAGACAGGTGGGGTGCCCGGCCCGCGCCGCGTCAGCGCGATGGAGGCGGTGCTCGCCCACCTGCGCGGCGCCATCGAACGCGGCGAGTACGCCATCGGCGACAAGCTCCCCTCCGAGGCGGAGCTCTGCCGCACCCTCGAGGTCTCCCGGCCCGTGCTGCGGGAGGCGCTGCGGGCACTGCAGACCATGGGCCTGACCGTGTCCCGCACCGGCAGGGGCACCTTCGTGGTCGCCGACGCCGTGGCCGGTCCCACCTTCGGCGACTACTCGGCAGGCCACCTGCTGGAGGTGCGCCGCCATGTGGAGATCCCGGTCGCCGGCTACGCCGCCCTGCGCCGCACCCAGGACGACCTGGACCGCCTCACCGCCCTGCTGGAACGCATGGAACGGGAGACGGACACCACCGCCTGGGTCGCCATGGACACCCGCTTCCACCTGGCCGTGGCCGAGGCGTCCCAGAACCCGGTGTTCCGCCGGGTCATCGAGGAGCTGCGGGACGCGCTGGCCCGGCAGTCCGCGTTCCTCAACGAGCTGGGCGGCCGCCGCGAGCAGTCCGACCGCGAGCACCGGGCCATCCTCCACGCTCTGATCGCCGGCTCGGAGCAGGACGCGACCGGAGCCATGACCCACCATCTCGACCGCGTCGAGAGCACCCTCGCCGACATCGTGCGCCGTGCGCGCCCGGTGCCGTCCCGACCCACGAGCAGCAGGCAGTGATGCACCACAGCACCCTCCCCGCGGACGCACCCCCGGTCCGCGAGCCCCTCCACGCCCCCGTCGCCCACCTCGTCCGCGGCGGGCTGGTGGAGGGCGTCCACTACGGCTCCGTCGTCGTCCTCGGCCCCGACGGCGAGCCGCAGTTCCGGCTGGGCGACCCCGAGGCCGCCTTCCACCCGCGGTCGGCGGTCAAGCCGCTGCAGGCCGCGGCGATGGTGCGGGCCGGCCTCCCGCTCGACGGCGAGCTGCTGTCCCTCGCCGCCGCCAGCCACTCCGGCGAGGAACGCCACCTCATGGGAACGCGGCGCATCCTGGCGGCCGCCGGCCTCACCGAGCGGCACCTGCGCAACGTGCCGGACCTGCCGTTCGGCGCGGACGTGCGGGACACCTGGGTCCGCGAGGGCCGGGCGCCCTCCCGGCTCGCCCAGAACTGCTCCGGCAAGCACGCGGCCATGCTCCACACCTGCGTCCTCAACGGCTGGCCCCTGGACGACTACCTCGACCCCGCGCACCCGCTCCAGCAGGTGATCGCCGAGACCGTCGAGGAGCTCACCGGGCAGCGCATCGCCCAGGTGACCGTCGACGGCTGCGGGGCGCCGCTGTTCTCCGTCTCCCTGCACGGACTCGCCCGCGCCGCAGCGCGGATCGCCACCGCCGCGCCCGGCACCCCCGAGGCCCGGGTCGCCGACGCGATGCGGCAGCACCCGGAGATGGCCTCCGGCGCCGGGCGGGACGTGGCCGCGCTGATGCGGGCCGTGCCCGGGCTGCTCGCCAAGGACGGCTTCGAGGGCGTGCAGGTGGCCGCCCTGCCCGACGGCCGCGCGGTCGCCGTGAAGATAGCCGACGGCGCCGACCGGGCCCGCGTCCCCGTCGCCGCCGCCGCGCTGGTCCGCGCCGGGGTGGACCCGGACGCGCTCGCCGCCTTCGCGGGGCAGCCCCTGCTCGGCGGGGGCCGCCCGGTCGGCGCCATACGTCCGGTGCCCGCGCTCTCCCCACCGGCAGCCGCCCGCGTCTGAGCCCGCGTCCGAGTCCACCTCTGAGCCCCGTCTGAGTACGCCCCCCCGCATGCCGCCCAAGGGTCACCGGGCCCGGCGGGCCGGAACGGAGAACAGCGATCATGACGTTGTCGTCGACGAGCTTCGGGCCGGTCCTGGAGCGCATCGCCGAGGAGATCGAGCGGACCCCCGGCCGCGGCCGGCCCGCCGACTACATCCCCGCGCTCGCCGCCCGCGACCCGCGCAGCTTCGGCATGGCCGTCGCCGGACTGGACGGCACCGTGTACGGGGTGGGGGACTGGCGGGAGCCGTTCTCGGCGCAGTCCATCACCAAGGTGTTCACCCTCGCCCTGGACCTGGCCCGAGAAGGCGACGATCTGTGGGAGCACGTGGGCCGCGAGCCCTCCGGCAACCGCTTCAACTCCCTGGTGCAGCTGGAGTACGAGGACGGCATCCCGCGGAACCCGTTCATCAACGCCGGGGCGCTCGTCGTCACCGACCGGCTGCACACCCGCAGCGGCGACGCGGCCGGCGAACTGCTCGCCTTCCTGCGCGCCGAGAGCGGCAACCCGCAGCTCGGCTTCGACGAGGAGGTCGCCGCCTCCGAGTCCGCGCACGGGGACCGGAACGCCGCCCTGGCCCACTTCATGGCGTCCTACGGCAACATCGACAACCCGGTGCCGGTCCTGCTCGAGCAGTACTTCCGGCAGTGCTCCGTCGCCGCCTCCTGCGCCGACCTGGCGCTGGCCGCCTCCTTCCTCGCCCGGCACGGCATCCGCGCCGACGGCACCCGGCTGCTCACCCGCAGCCAGGCCAAGCAGGTCAACGCCATCATGCTGACCTGCGGCACCTACGACGCGGCCGGAAACTTCGCCTACCGGGTGGGCCTGCCCGGCAAGAGCGGCGTCGGCGGCGGCATCATCGCCGTCGTCCCCGGCCGGTGCACGCTGTGCGTGTGGAGCCCGGGTCTGGACGAGCGCGGCAACTCCGTGGCCGGGGTGGCGGCCCTGGACCGCTTCACCACCCTGACGGGCCTGTCGGTGTTCTGACCCCGCCCTTCTGGTCATGTGATCATTTGTGTCGCGTCGTCAGTCCGACGGCACCGGCCCCCAGGCGAGCCGCAGGGACACCCCTACCACCGCCCCGCCGAGCAGCGCGGCCGCCGCGATGGCCCACACCGCCCCGGCGCGCCCTCCGTCGTCCAGGGCGCCCGCCCGAGCCGGGCCGGCCTCCACCTCGGGCCCCGTCAGCGGCCTGTCGCGCAGCGCGTCCAGCGACCCCACCGGATCGACCCGCCCCGCCGCCGCGAAGCCCCAGTCCAGCAGCTCTCTGGCCTCCTCGTACACGGCGTGAGCCCCGCCCTCCTGAGGGTTCATCACGGTCGCCACGAGGGTGCGCCCGTCGCGGCGTGCCGCCGCCACCAGGGTGTGCCCGGCGTGGGTGGTGTAGCCGTTCTTGATGCCGATCAGCCCCTTGTAGGGCTCCACGTCGTCCGCGCCGGTGAGCAGCCGGTTGGTGTTGCGGATGGGGTACGTGCTGCCGTCGCGGGCCGGGAAGAGGGCGAAGCGCTTCTTGCAGTAGCGGGCGAATTCGGGGTTCTTCAGCCCCGCCCGGCCGAACACCGCCAGGTCGAAGGCGGAGGACACCTGACCGGGCGTGTCGTACCCGTCCGGCGACTTCACGCGGGTGTCGCGGGCGCCCAGCGCACGGGCCTTGGCCTCCATCCGCTCGGCGGTGACCTGCCATCCGCCGTTGAGCGCGGCCAGCACGTGCACGGCGTCGTTGCCGGAGTTCAGGAACACCCCGTTCCAGAGGTCGGCCACCCAATAGGTGCGGTCCTCGGCGACGCCGACCAGGCTGCTGCCCGGTCCGATGCCCCGCAGCTCCTTCTCGCTGACGGTGTGCCGGATGCCGGCCGGCAGGGACGGCATCACGGTGAGGGCGAACAGCGTCTTCAGCGTGCTGGCGGGCGGCAGCTTGCGGTGCGCGTTGCGCGCGGCGAGCACATCACCGCTGCGGGCGTCGGCCACCAGCCAGGCCTTGGCCGACAGTTCGGGAAGCTCGGGCGCCTTGCGGTGCGGGCGCACCTGCGTTCCGCGCCGGTACAGCAGCTTGGCGGGCGCCGCCTTCGTGGCCCGCGGGCCGGAGCTCGGAGACGGCCCGGAGTCCGCGGCCGTGCTCGCCGCGGCGGGCGCGAGTACCAGCAGGCCCGCCGTGCACAGCACAGAGGTGGACACGGCAGCCCGCGAAGCAAGTCCGATAGTCATACCGCAAACGTAGAAACGGCCCCCCGCGACAGCCCGCTGCCCCGGCCGAACGCGTCCCGCGAGCACCCGGATGCCACACTCCGGCGCGAGCGGGGAGGTGTCAGGCCGAGCGTTCCCGTGCCTCGTTGGCGATGCGTTCGAACTGGGCGCCCATGGCCTCCGCGAGTGCCTGGGCTCCCGACAGCGGGCGCACCATCACGGTGAACTCGTCGATGAGGCCGTTCTCGTCGAGGTGGAGGAAGTCGCAGCCCTCGACGGTGCGGTCGCCCACGCGGGCGGTGAAGACGAGGGCGTGGTCGCGGCCCGAGGCGTCGTTGATCTCCCGGACGTAGCGGAAGTCCTCGAACACCCGGGCCACCCCGCGCAGGATCGCCGCGGTCATCGCCTTGCCGGTGTACGGCTTGAACACGACGGGGCTGGTGAAGACGACGTTCTCGGCCAGCAGCGCCTCGGCGGCGTCCAGGTCGCGTGCCTCGATGGCCTCTCGGAATGCCTTCATCACGGCTCCCATAGTCAACAAATTGAATAGGTGCGGATGAGAATAGTCTCCCGCTGCTACCGTGTCCACATGTCCCTCAAGTACGCCGTCCTCGCCGCTCTGCTGGAGGGCGAGGCCTCGGGCTACGAGCTGTCCAAGCTCTTCGACGTCTCGTTCGCCAACTTCTGGGCCTCCACCCCGCAGCAGCTCTACCGCGAGCTGGAACGGCTGGAGCGGGACGGTCTGGTCCAGGCGCGCGTGGTGCGGCAGGAGCGGCGGCCCGACAAGCGGATGTTCTCCCTCACCGAGACCGGCCGCAGGGACCTGGAGACCTTCGCCGCGGCACCGCCGAAAAGGCCCACCGCCATCCGCGACGAACTCATGATCAAGATCCAGGCCATGGACGGAGTCGACCCCGAGGCGACCCGGGCCCTCGTCGAGGAGCGCGCGACGTGGGCGCGCGCCAAGCTCGACCGCTACGCCCGGGTGCGGGAGCGCCTGCTGGGCGGGCGCACCGAGGAGGAGTACCTGCGCCGGGCCGACCGGATCGGGCCGTACCTCACGCTGATGGGCGGCATCGCCTTCGAGGAGGAGAACCTGCGCTGGTGCGAGCGGGTGCTCTCGGTGCTGCGCAGCCGCGCCGCTCTAAGCTGACGGGATGTTCAGCCCCGAAGGCCCCAGCCTGCGTGAGCTCGCCGTCCAGGCCCTGTCCTCCGTCCAGCGCGGCTACGACCTGCTCGCCCCCAAGTTCGACGCCACCCCCTTCCGCACACCCGACGCCGTGCTGGACGCCACCGCGTCCGCGCTGCAGCGGATGGGGCCGTTCGGCACCGGCCTCGACCTGTGCTGCGGCACGGGGGCGGGCATCGGAGTGCTGCAACGCGTGTGCCGGGAGCGGGTCACCGGTGCCGACTTCAGTGCCGGGATGCTCGCGGTCGCACGGCGGCGCGTCCGGGGCGCGGGGCCGCCGGTCGACCTGGTACGGGCGGACGCCCGCGCCCTGCCGTTCGGCCCCGCCTTCGACCTCGTGGTGAGCTTCGGCGCGTTCGGCCACTTCCTGCCCAGCGAGCGGCCGCGGCTGTTCGCCCAGGTCCGCTCGGTGCTGCGGCCGGGCGGCCGCTTCGTCTTCCCGGTGGCCGCACCCGCCCGGCCCGGCTCGCCGGAGTACTGGATGCTGCTCGGCTTCGACGCGGTGATGCGGGTGCGCAACGCCGTGTGGCGGCCGCCCTTCGTCATGTACTACCGGACGATGCCCTTCGGCGCCCTCCGCCGGGAACTGTCCGGGGCCGGCTTCCGGGTGCGGCTCCAGCCGCTGCCGGAGTTCGGCCGGCGGGCGGACGGCAGTCCCAGGGTGCGCCTGGTCGTGGCCACCCGCCCGCAGGACCGCTGAACCCCGGAGAGGGACTGGAGGAGGACTCGGGGCCTCCGGGCGTTTCGGGTTCAGACCGCCGCCGGCAGGGTGAACTCGTAGACGAGGGCGTCCTGCTGGGCGTCGACGATCAGCTCGGTGAGCTCCAGCGGGCGGTCGTACTGGTCGTGCACCCGCCGCACCACCCGCACCGACGGGGCGTCGGCGATCCGCGTGATGGTGTCCCGGTGATGCAGGGTCAGACCCGCGCGCCGCATCCAGTCGTAGGCGCGGCGCAGCTCCGCGGCGGACCTGCCGTCGGCCCGGTCCCGGTAGCGGGCCAGCTCCTCCACCTCGGACAGCGCCACGGCCGAGAACGACGACACGGCCGTACGCACCTCCCGTTCGTCGGCCGAGGCCGACCAGTAACGGTGCACCAGTGTCGGACGGCCCGGCGCCAGCCCCAGGGGCTCCGCATGGCCGGCCGGCGGAGGCTCCCACACCACGGTCGCCCGGGCGATCGCGCCCCGGCCGGCGCTGCGCGCCCCGACCGGGAAGGTGAGCGAGGCCGGTGTCTCCACCGGCAGCCCCGGCAGGGTGGCGTGACTGCCCCGCCGGTCGGTGGCGACCAGGCCCTCGCGGCGCAGTACCTCGAGGGCCTGCCGTACCGTCTCCCGGCTGACCCCGAAGTGCTCGGCCAACTGCCGTTCACCTGGTAGCCGTTCGCCTGGCGGAACCGTGCCGTCGCGCAGTTCGCCCAGCAGTCTGCTCGCGATCCGCAGATAGAGGGGCTCCCCATCGGTGAGCGCTGAGACGTGCGGGGTGGAGCGGGCCATGCCGCGCCTCCTGTATGGTGACGTTCCGTAGCCGTGCGGGCTCATTGCGCCACCACATCTACCAGTGGTCTAAACCAACAGGGAAGGGTGGTCGGGCAGTTCGGCCGAAACAGGACTCTGGTAGCTCCCGGCCGCCGGCGGGTGGCTCAGGCGTAGGCGCGCATCCAGCGCAGCTTCACCGCCTCCTGGTACGGCCCGCCGCCCTCGTGGTCGTTGAACTCGTAGACCTCGATCCTCTTGTCCTCGTGGGCCCAGGCGTTGAAGGCCGCGAACACCGTCGAGGGCGGGCAGGTCTCGTCCTCCAGTGCGGTCGAGAACAGCGCGGGCGCCCGGCCGCGGGCGGCGAAGTGCACACCGTCGAAGTACGACAGCGTGCGCAGCGTCTCCTCGGTGCGTCCCCGGTGCGTCCGCAGGTAGAGGCCGATCTCCCGGTACGGTTGACGGTCCGTCAGGGTCGTGGCGCGGGGGAAGTCGCACAGGAACGGCACGTCCGGCGCCACGCCCGCCAGATCCGGGACGAGCGCGCCCACCGCCAGCGCGATACCGCCGCCCTGGCTGCTGCCGATCGCCACCGTGCGCGAAGCGTCGGTCAGCGGGTGCGAACGGGCCGCCTCCACCGCCCGCACGGCGTCCGTGAACACCCGGCGGTAGTAGTAGTTCTGCGGTGCGTCGATCCCGCGGGTCATGAAGCCGGGGTAGGCGGGAGCCCCGCCCACCGGGTCGGCGGTGCTGCCTCCCGCGCCCCACTCGCTGCCCTGCCCGCGGGTGTCCATCACGAAGTGCGCCCGCCCCGTGGACGCCCACAGCAGATGCTCGTGCGGCAGGCCCCGGCCGCCGCCGTAGCCGATGAACTGCACCACCAGCGCCAGCGGGGCGTCCGCCCCGGCGGGCAGCGTCAGCCAGCCCTTGACGGGGTGGCCGCCGAAGCCGGCGAACGTCACATCGAAGACCTCCACCGTGGACAGACCCGTGTCGACCGGCTCGAAACGGGCGTCCAGGTCGTACTCGCGCGCCTCCGCCAGCGTCTCGGCCCAGAAGGCGTCGAAGTCGTCGGGGGCCGTGGACGCGCTGCGGTACTCGCGCAGTTCGTCGAGGGGAAGGTCGAACAGAGCCATACGGGACCGCCTTGTGAGGAGGAAGTGTCCGGCGGCCTCACCGTACGTGAGGCGTCCGAGGCGCCTCCAGGGGGCAGGCGATCACGCCTCGCGCCGCGTCCAGCGCGGCTCCGTGAGCGCCCAGTCCCGCTCCCACTCCGCGAGCCGTCGGCGCATCGCGACGCCCCGTACGGCGCGCTGCACCAGGAGAACGGCGGCGGCCGTGACCCCCGCGGCCCAGGCACCGATGCCGACGGTGTGCTGCCACACCGAGGCGTTGCCGGCGGGCGGCGGTACGGCGCGTCCCCGGGCGTCCACCCAGATCGCGACCCGGTCGCCCTCCCGCACTCCGGGCGCGACCCGGGCGGTGGTGGTGCGCGGTCCCTGTCCCGGTTCGGTCCAGCGCATGGTGGCCCGGAATGCCTGCTGCCCGCCGGCCTGCGAACGGAACGTGGCGGGTCCGCCCACCACCTCGGCACGGACCCGGTGCCGCTCGGCCTGCTGCTCCGTCACCGCCGCCCGCGTGTCCTCGTACGCCCACCAGCCCGCGGCGAGGCCCGCCAGGGGTGCTCCCACGCACAGCAGGACCGCCACGGCCAGTACCGTCCAGGCCTCCACCACGTCCGAGCGGCGCCGCAGCGGACTGCTCCATACCTGCCGGTTGCGCACCGGGGGTCGCATCTGGCCCTCCCTCGCCGTCGCACGTTCCCCGGTGCGGGGTGCCCCGACGCGCGCCGGCGAAACGGGGCCCAGGCGGGAAGGGCGTACGGCGCCGAGCGAGGGAGAGGCGTACGGGGCCGGAGCGGGGGAGGGCTTACGAGGCTCGCGGAGCGCGGCCGGGCGTACGAGGCCGGCGGAGCGGAAGGTCAGCCGAAGCGCTCGATGCGGATGCGGTCCACGGGCTGCCCGGCTTGGACCAGCAGCCTCGAGGCGTGCTCGGCGAAGGAGTTGGAGCCGCACACATAGGCCTCCCACCCGCCGGGCGGCTGCTCGGCGAGCAGCGGCGCGAGGTGGGCGGACGTCATCCGGCCCACCGGCACGCCCGGGGGCGCGCTCCGGGTGAAGACGGCCGTGGTCTCCGGGCCCAACTCCCGTGCGTAGATGAGGTCCTCGGGGCTGCGGGCCGAGACCAGCATGCGCAGCGGAAGGGACAGGCCCCGGGCCCGGTGGTGCCGGACCATCGACATCAGGGGCACCACACCGGACCCCGCCCCGATCAGCAGGGCGGGCCGGTCGCCCGGCCAGGCGAAGAAGCCGCTGAGCGGGCCCCGCAGTTCGACCCGGTCACCGACCCTGGCCACGGTGTGGAACCAGCCCGAGACCTCGCCGCCGTCCACATGGTCCAGGGTCAGCTCGATGTGCCCGGAGTCGTCCGGGGCGGAGGCGATGGAGTAGTGGCGCTGGGCCACATAGCCGTCCCCGGCGGTCAGCCGCAGCATCAGATGCTGGCCGGGCACATGCCCGGGCCACCCGGGCACGGCGAACCGGAACGTGGCCACCCGCGGCGTCTCGCGCCGTATCTCGGTCAAGGTGGCCGTCCGCCACACCGAGGCTTCCTGCTCGCTCACCCCGATCCGTCCGGGCACCGCGAACCGCACGGGCGGCACGAAACGTCCCGTCCGGAACTTCTCCGGCGTACCCGTCGGCCGGGTCAGGCTGTCAGTCACCGGAGTACCGCTGCTCCTCCCACGGATTGCCGCGCTCGTGATAGCCGTTGCTCTCCCAGAAGCCCGGCTCGTCGTGGTCCAGCAGCCGCAGTCCCGCGATCCACTTGGCGCTCTTCCAGAAGTACAGATGCGGCACCAGCAGCCGCGCCGGCCCGCCGTGCTCCGCGGGCAGCGGCCGGCCGTCGTACTCCCAGGCGATCCAGGCCCGCCCGCCGGTGACGTCCGCGAGCGGAAGGCTGGTGGTGTAGCCGGTGTGCGAGTAGGCGACCACATGGGTGGCCGACTCCAGCGGGCGCACCTGGTCCAGGAAGGCGTCCAGGGACACCCCGCCGAACCGCACACCGAACTTCGACCAGCTCGTCACGCAGTGGATGGCGCCCTCGTACGCCGAAGCCGGGAGCTGGTGCGCCTGCTCCCAGTCCCAGGTGCGGGGCTCGGCCACCAGTCCGTCGATGCGGAAGGTCCAGTCTGCGGGCGCGATGTCCGGGGTGACCTCGGCGGACAGCACGGGCCAGGCGTCACCCGCGTCGTACTGGCCGGGCGGCAGACCGGGATTGTCCACACGGGGGCGGCCGGTGAAGCCTCGGGTGATGTTCACGTGATCGGTGTTCCGTTACGACGACTGCTGAGGACTACTGAGGACTACGACTGGTATGAAGTCCGCGCGGGCGGGAAATGTTCCGCGGTCAACCGTACGGGGTGACCGCCGGTGCCCGCACAACGATCATGCTCGACCCCGTGCGAGACGCTCTAGTAGGGTGGCCGTCCGGCCGCGGACGGGCCCGGCCACGGGATACGAGGAGGTGAGCCCCATCACCGCTGTACTGCCGTACCGGCTCGGGTGCTCCCTCACCGAAGCCACGCGGACCACCGGACACCGGTGACCGCGCGGAGCGCCCCTGGCTCGCTCCCGAAAGGCATCCGCCGCCCATGCCGTCATCCGCACCCTCACCCGCCCCGCGTGACTCCGTCGTGGCCGCGCTGCGCGCCGCCGGCTGTGTCTTCGCGGAGGACGAGGCCGATCTGATCCTCACCGCCGCCTCCGCCCCGCAGGAGGTCGCCGCGATGGTGGAGCGCCGGGTCTCCGGTCTGCCGCTCGAACTCGTCGTCGGCTGGGCCGAGTTCCATGGCCTGCGCATCGCGCTGGCGCCGGGCGTGTTCGTGCCCCGCCGCCGCACCGAGTTCCTGGTGGACCAGGCGCTCGCTCAGGCGCCGCGGGCGCGGGTGGTCGTCGACCTGTGCTGCGGCTCGGGTGCCGTGGGCGCGGCCCTCGCCCGAGGACTCGGCAAGGGCGAGGCCGAACTGCACGCCGCCGACATCGACCCGGCCGCCGTGCGCTGCGCCCGCCGCAATGTCGCCGGGTTCGGCGGGCGGGTGCACCGGGGCGACCTCTTCGACGCCCTGCCCGCCGCCCTGCGCGGCCGGGTCGACATCCTCGCGGCGAACGTCCCGTACGTCCCCAGCGGCGAGATCGCCCTGCTGCCCGCCGAGGCCCGCGACCACGAGCCCCTGACCGCCCTCGACGGCGGATCCGACGGGCTCGACGTGCTCCGCCGGGTGGCCGCGGGGGCGCCCGACTGGCTCGCTCCGGGGGGCTGCCTCCTGGCGGAGACCGGACGTCACCAGGCTCCCGCCGCGGTCGCCGCGTTCACCGACGCGGGCCTGCGGGCCCGCCTCGCCGTCTCGGAGGAGCACCACGCCCATGTGGTGATCGGCGTCCGGCCGTGACTGATCCTCCAGTGACCGTCCCTGCGGCCGTGACCGCCTTCCAGCCGCGCACGGCCGGAGTGCCACCGGTTGCGGAGGCCCCCGTCAGTCCTCCCTCCGCGCGTGGGCGATCAGCAGGGCCACGTCGTCGAAGTTGTCGGGCTCGTGCAGTGTGCGCAGCAGCAGGTCGCAGACCTCCTCCAGCGGGCGGCCGGGGCAGTCCAGCAGAGAGAGGAGGCGGTCCAGGCGTTCGTCGAGCGGGTGGTGCCGGGTCTCCACGAGTCCGTCGGTGTACAGCACCAGCCGGTCGCCCGGCCCCAGCTCCACGGCGGTGGTGGAGAAGCCGACGCCGCCCACGCCCAGCGGCACGCCGGTCGGCAGCTCCAGCAGCTCCGGTTCCTGCCCGGCCCGGACCCGCACCGGCGGCAGGTGCCCGGCGTTGGCGATCAGGCAGCGTCCCTCGCGGGGGTCGTGCACCACGTACAGGCAGGTGGCGATGGCCTGGTCGAGGCCGCCGGTGATCCGGTCCAGATGCTCCAGGAGCACCGCCGGGTCCAGATCGAGGGAGGCCAGGGTGTTGGTCGCGGTGCGCAGCCGGCCCATGGTGGCCGCCGCCGTGATGCCGCTGCCCATGACGTCCCCGACCACCAGGGCCGTCTTGCCGTCGTCGAGCTGGATGACGTCGAACCAGTCGCCGCCCACCTCGCTGGTGGCGCCGGCCGGCTGATAGCGGGAGGCCACCTCCAGGCCGCCGGTGACCGGCGGGTGGCTGGGCAGCAGACTGCGCTGGAGGGTGAGCGCGGCGTCCCGGGCGTTCTGGTACCAGCGGGCGTTGTCGATCTGCACCGCGGCCCGTGACGCCAGCTCCCGGGCCAGCAGCAGATCGTCCTCGTCGAACGGCAGCGGATTGCGGGTGCGTTTGAGGTCGAGGGCGCCCAGCACCTCGCCCCGTGCGATCAGCGGAACGGCCAGATAGGAGTGCACCCCGGCCCGCGCCAGCAGCTCGGCCGCCTCCGGCGAGCGGGCGATCCGGGGCAGATCCTCGTCCTTGACCTGCGGCACCATCACCGGGCGTGCGGTGCGGACGCACTGGGTGACCAGGCGGTCCGGACCGTAGCGGGCCACCTGCCCCGGCGGGTCGGCCGCCCGCAGCGCCTCCGGGGCGTCATCACCCTGGACCGCGAGCGCCCGGATCGCCGCGGACTCCGCGGGGCCCAGGGTGCTGCGCCGGCCGCGCACCACCGCGTCCAGCAGATCCACCGCCGCCACGTCGGCCAGCTCGGGCACCGCCACATCGGCGAGCTCCCTGGCCGTACGGTCCAGGTCGAGCGTGGTGCCGATGCGGGTGGTGGCGTCGGCGATCAGCGCCAGGCGGCGCCGGGCGGCCTCGGCCTCGATGCCCGCCCGGTACTGCTCGGTGATGTCGACCACCGACACGGCCACGCCCAGCACGGTCCCGAGCGCGTTCTCCAGCCGGTACAGCGACACCGACCAGGCGTGGTCCTCGTCCGGGTCGGCGGGGGTGCGGCCGATCGTCGACTGGTCCACCACCGGCTTGCCGGTGTCCAGGACCTGGCGGGCGGCCGACTCGATGGTGTCCGCGTCCACCAGCGGCAGCACCTCGCGCACGGTGCGGCCGAGGTGATCGTCCGCCGGGACCCCGTTGATCTGCTCAAGGGCCGGGTTCACCGAGACGTACCGCAGCTTGGTGTCCAGCACGGCGAGGCCGATGGGGGACTGGGCGACGATCCGGGTGGACAGCGCCACGTCCCGCTCCAGCCGGCGCACGGTCGACTGGTCCACCGCGAGGCCGAGCGCGTAGACGTCGCCCCGGTCGTCCAGCAGCCGCATGTTGCGGAACTCGACCAGCCGGGTGGAGCCGTCCTTGCGCCGTATGGGGAACGCGCCGGCCCAGCTGCGGCCGGTGCGCATCACGTCGGCGAAGAGCTCGATGACGAGGTTCAGGTGCTCCTCGTGCACCATGATCCGGGCGGCGTACTGGCCGAGCGCCTCCTGGGCGCTGTATCCGAACAGCTCCTCGGCCTGCGGGCTCCACAGCACCACCCGCCCCTCGGCGTCCAGGACCACCGAGGCCACACCCAGTACATCGAGCAGCCCGCTGGGGCGCACCGGCCCGCGCGCAGGCCCGTCGCCCTCGACCCGGGGTGACCCGGCTGCACTCATCCCACGCCCCGCCTTCGCCGATCCTCACGGCCCGCCGTCACGGTGCCGCCTCCCCTGTTCTACCGTGCGCGGGGGCGATTTTCCGCCGCTCCTGCTGTCTCCTTCCACCTTCTCCCAACTTCGCGGCGGGCGTGCCCGAAAAGGGCCCCCGATTCGGTACCCGCACCGTGCCATGCCCGCCCGTGCCGCGGAAGGACCCCCGCGCATGGGTAGTGCCCCGTGGCCCGTGGTGCTTTGCTGGGTGAAGGGCGGGGCAGCGCCGCGGGGGCAGGAGAGGAGCGATCACGATGACCAGCGAGCGACCGCACCCCGAGACGGTCTCGGTCGAGATCAGCGGATGCAGCAAGTACGACGCCCGGATCGTGTTCGACACGCTCTGCGCCTGCTTCTCGTCCGACCGGTGCGAGGACGACGTACCCGAGGAGTTCCACGAGACCCGCCCCACGGTGTGGCTCGGCACCTTCGACGTGGCCGACGCCCGGGAGGGCGGCGCGCAGCCCGCCCGGCTGTCGTCCACGGTGGAGGCCGATGTGCACGGCGGCTACTGGGCGATCGACCGGTTCCGCATGACCCTGGACTCCCTGTTCACCGTGCACGACCTGAGCATGGTCTCCGGTGACCAGGAGGAGGAGCTGCACCTGGTCCTCGAGAGCCACCGCTGACGGGCCGCCGCCCGGCACCTTGCCGCAGGCCCCTGTGCCCTCCGTCACGCTTTATGCAACTCGTTGCATAAAGCGGCGGGTGTCCTCTACAACAGGAGGCACCACACCCGCGCACGGAGGGCCCGATGACCCGTTACCCGCACCTGCTGTCGCCCCTCGACCTGGGCTTCACCACCCTGCCCAACCGTGTCCTCATGGGCTCGATGCACGTGGGTCTGGAGGAGGCCGAGGGCGGCTTCTCCCGCATGGCCGAGTTCTACGCCGCCCGGGCCCGCGGCGGGGTGGGACTGATCATCACCGGCGGCATCGCCCCCAACGACGAGGGCCGGCCCTACGAGGGCGGCGCCAAGCTCACCACCGGGGAGGAGGCCGAGCAGCACCGGGTCGTCACCGCCGCCGTCCACCGCGAGGGCGGGCGCATCGCCCTGCAGATCCTGCACTTCGGCCGGTACGCCTACCACCAGGACCTGGTCGCCCCGAGCCCTCTGCAGGCGCCCATCAGCCCCTTCGTGCCGCGCGAGCTCACCGACGCCGAGATCGAGCGCACCATCGACGACTACGCCCGCACCGCCCGCCTGGCCCGCGAGGCCGGCTACGACGGCGTGGAGATCATGGGCTCCGAGGGCTATCTGATCAACGAGTTCATCGCCCGGCAGACCAACCACCGCACCGACCGCTGGGGCGGCTCCTACGAGAACAGGATGCGCTTTCCCGTGGAGATCGTCCGCCGGGTGCGCGAGGCGGTCGGCGAGGACTTCATCGTCGTCTACCGGCTGTCCATGCTCGACCTGGTGCCCGGCGGCTCCACCCTCGACGAGGTGATCACCCTCGCCAAGGCCGTCGAGGCCGCCGGGGCGACCATCATCAACACCGGCATCGGCTGGCACGAGGCCCGCATCCCCACCATCGCCACCTCGGTGCCGCGCGGCGCCTACACCTGGGTCACCAAGCGGCTCATGGGCGAGGTCTCGGTCCCGCTCGTCACCACCAACCGCATCAACACCCCCGAGCTGGCCGAGCAGTTGCTCGCCGAGGGCTGCGCGGACATGGTGTCGATGGCCCGCCCGATGCTGGCCGACCCCGACTTCGTCGCCAAGGCCGCCGAGGGACGCCCCGAGGCGATCAACACCTGCATCGGCTGCAACCAGGCCTGCCTCGACCACACCTTCAGCGGGCAGATCACCTCCTGCCTGGTCAATCCGCGCGCCTGCCACGAGACCGAGCTGGTGCTCACGCCGACCCGCCGCCGCAAGCGCATCGCGGTCGTCGGCGCCGGCCCTGCCGGACTGGCCTGCGCGGTGAGCGCCGCCGAACGCGGCCACGACATCACCCTGTTCGACGCCGCGAGCGAGATCGGCGGGCAGCTCAACATCGCCCGCAAGGTCCCCGGCAAGCAGGAGTTCGACGAGACCCTGCGCTACTTCCGCACCCGGCTCGCCGAACTCGCCGTCGACGTACGCCTCGACACCCGCGTCACGCCCGCCGACGTCGACGGCTTCGACGAGATCGTCGTCGCCACCGGCGTCACCCCGCGCATCCCCGACATCCCCGGCGTCGACCACCCGAGCGTGCTCGGCTACCTCGACGTGCTGCGCGACAACGCCCCGGTGGGCGAGCGCGTGGCGATCCTCGGCGCGGGCGGCATCGGCTTCGACGTCGCCGAGTTCCTCACCGACTCCGGCGACAAGGCCCACGAGAACCCCGAGACCTACTTCCGCCACTGGGGCGTCGACCTCGACTACCGCGGCCCCGGCGGGCTCGCCGAGCCGAAGCGGCCCAGGCCGCCGCGCACCGTGCACCTGCTCCAGCGCAAGACCACCAAGGTCGGCGCAGGCCTCGGCAAGACCACCGGCTGGATCCACCGCACCGAGCTCAAGCACCGCGGGGTGACCATGGTCCCGGGCGTGCGCTACGACCGGATCGACGACGCCGGCCTGCACCTGACCATCGACGGCGAGAGCACCGTCCTGGAGGTCGACACCATCGTGCTGTGCACCGGCCAGGAGCCGCGCCGGGACCTGTACGAGCAGCTGGCCGCCGCCGGACGGCCGGTCCATCTGATCGGCGGCGCCGACGTCGCCGCCGAACTGGACGCCAAGCGTGCCATCAAGCAGGGCACCGAACTGGCGGCGGCGCTGTAGGGGCGGCAAGGCCACGGCCTGGCGGGCCGCGGAGGGGAAGGTACGGGCCGGGGCGCCACCCCGGCCCGTACCTAGGATGAGCCCATGTCACTCCCGCACGCGATCCTCACCGCCCTGCTCGAGAAGCCGTCGTCGGGGCTGGAGCTGACCCGCCGGTTCGACCGGTCGATCGGCTACTTCTGGTCGGCGACGCATCAGCAGATCTATCGTGAGCTGGGGAAACTGGAGGCCGACGGGCTGATCAGGGCGCTGCCCGCCGAACAGCCGGCCCGCGGGCAGAAGAAGTCCTACGAGGTGCTGCCGGCCGGCCGCGCCGAGCTGGCCCGCTGGACCGCCGCGCCCCAGGACCCGAAGCCGCACCGGGACCCGCTGCTGCTCCGGCTGCGCGCGGCGGCCGTGGTCGGCACCGACGGCCTCGAGGCCGACCTGCGCCGGCACCGCGAGCTGCACGCACGGCAGTTGGCCGAGTACCAGGAGATCGAGCGGCGGGACTTCCCGCCGGAGCGCAGCGCCCCGGAGGACCGGCTGCGGCACCTGGTGCTCCGGGCCGGCATCGACCTGGAGACCTTCTGGACCCGGTGGCTCGACCACGCACTCGCCGAGTTCGAGCAGCTGCCCGGAGCGGAGTCCGCCGACGCAGGTTCTGCCGGTGCCCCGCCCTCCGACTCCCGGCCCGCGCAAGGGGAATGACGGCGCCGGCCGCCCACCGGAGCGCATCGGAGCAGGGCGGCCGGCGCCGGGTCACAGGCGGTGCGGCCGGGTGCGCCGGCGCAGGTACCAGGCAGCTCCGACGATGCCGGTGCCGAGCAGCGCGCCGCCGGCCACCAGCGTCACCGTGCCGTAGTCGGTCGAGCTGCCGCCCACGCCGCCCATCACCCCACGCGACGGTGAGGCGGTCGGGCTGGGGGAGGAGGTGGGCGCGGAGGAGACGACCACCGACTGGGTGCCCGCCGTATTGCCGTTGGAGCACATGACGATGACCGTGTAGGTGCCCGGGCTGACGTTCGACCAGGCCGCGGACTGGCCCGCCGAGGTGCCCGAGAGGGCCACTTGACGGCCCTGCGAGAAGGTGGCCTGGCTGCCGGTGAGCAGCGAGGCGGTGCCCCAGCTGCCGTTGATCTGGGTGCACGCGGTCGTGGTGACCGACACGGTCGATCCGGAGGTGCTGACCGAGATGCCCGCTGCCGCGGCGGGCGGGGCGAGGGAGAGAGCCAGCGCGGCGGCGGCTGCCGCGGTCGGACCGGTGCGGATCAGAGGCTTCGCAAAGCGCATGTCGACTGCCTTCCGGCGGCACGGCTGGCGGTACATCCCTTGCGCCGCCGAGGATCGGGGAAACGCCCGTGCTGCCACGGGGCCAGCCAATGCGCAGCCCGCGACCGACGCACTCCGGCTGCCGCCGGGCAGGTGACGAAGTCCGCCCTCCGGCCGATGGCCGAAGGCCGGCGACGGAAGGCCGGCGACGGAAGGACGATGACGGAAGGTCAGCGGGGCGAGCCGGTGCGCACCGTGCGCTCGGCGGAGAAGCCGCCCCAGGTGCCGTCGGGCAGCATCGCCCGGATCCGCACCCGGTGACTCGTGCCCGGCTCCCGGCCGGCGTAGAAGCTGTGCTTCGCCCGGTCGCGCGGTGCGTCACCGCCGAAGACGAGCGAGGTCGCGGTGCGGCCGTCCAGCTGGATCTCGTACTCGGTGATCACCCCGTCCACCCGTGGCGGCACCCAGCTCAGGTCGATGTAGTACGCCCCGTCGTCCGCGCGGTGGGTCCCGGCGCGGAACCGGGTGGGTGCGGCGGAGGCGCCGTCGTCGCGCCCCGGTGTGGTGATGCGGACCGCGGGACTCGCGGGGGAGAGGTTGTCGGCGGCGTCCCGGGCCCGCACGGTGAACGCGTACCGCGTGCCGGGCCGCAGCCCCGTGACGACGGCGGCCGCCTGACCGCCGCCCACGCTGTGCACCTTCGTCCCGCCCTGGTGGATCTCGTACGAGACCACGCCCCGGTCGTCCTCCGCCACGGACCAGGACAGCTGGACGGCCCTGGCGCCGGCCGCCCGCCCGCGCAGCCGCCCGGGCCGGGTGGGCGCCGAGCGGTCGGCCTTCGTGGCCGGGGGTGTCGTCGCCCGGACCGCACGGCTGCGCGGGCCCAGCCGCCCCTCGGCGTCCCGCGCCCGCACGGTGAAGACATAGGTGGTGGACGGACGGAGCCTGGTGACGTCCACCATGTGCTCGGAGCCGGGCACCTCCTCGGCCTTGGTACGGCCCCGGTACACCTCGTACCGGCTCACCTCGGCCCCGGACCCGGCGACCGCGTTCCACATCACATGCACGCTGGTGGCGCTGCCGGCCTGGGCGGTGACCCCCGTCGGCGCACCCGGCGCACGGCCGTCGTCCGCACTCCCCGGCCCGCGCCAGCCGCAGGAGGCGACCAGCAGCAGCACCCCGCACGGTGCGAGCCGGCGGAGCCGGAGGACGGTACGGGGGACTCCTCGCACGATTCAGCCTCCCGGGACAGCACACGGAAAACGGTCCGGCAATGGTCCGGACCAATATGGCGTGCGTGATGCGGTCACATCAAGAGGTGGGTCATGGGCGCCCGCGGCGGCATTCCGTATGCTGACGGGGTCACGGCTGAACTGCTCCCGGGCACCGGGGAGTTCATGCCCGCGGCGCGGACACCGCTGTCGTCGCAGATCCCGCGCCGACGGGGTGGCCGGGCGGCCGGAGCCGGTACCGACTCGGGCCCCCGGCCGCCGGCCGCGCTGCGCTCCGCGTGCTTCGTCCGGCCGTGTTGCGGTGGCCACGCCGCCGCTTCGGGATGAGATTGGCCCTGATTGTGCCGTCCTGTCCCCCAGTGAGAGGCATCCCACGTGTCCTCTGTCCCGACGATCACCCTGGCCCTGGCCGGTGCCGCCGCCCTGCTCGCCCCCGCGGCCCTGCACAGCAGCCCCGCCACCGCATCCGAGTCCCGCACCGCGGCCGCAGCCGCGGCGGACGGCGTGACCGCCTCCGAGCTGCTCGCCGAGGTGCGCGACTGCACCCGGATCAGCACGGGCCTCTACCGCACCGACCAGGGCAAGGCGGCCACCGTCCCCGTGTGCGGAACCGACGAGGCGGTCTTCTGGAAGGCCGACATGGACATCGACTGCGACGGGCGCCCGGGCACCTACTGCAACACCCGCACCGACCCGTACTTCTCGGCCTCCACCGCCTTCGCCCAGTCCGACGGACGCCCGCTCAGCTCGGAGCAGCTGCCGTTCATCGTGGTGCCCGCGCCCAGTTCCTTGTGGGACTACCGCGCCCACGGCGTCCGCGGCGGCTCCGTGGCGGCCGTGATCCACGGCGACCGGGTGCAGTACGCGGTCGTCGGCGACACCGGGCCGACCGGCATCATCGGCGAGGCGTCCTACGCGACGGCGAAGGGCCTCGGCATCGACCCGCACCCCCAGCGCGGCGGGGTGACCGGCGGGGTCACCTACATCGTCTTCAAGAACAGCCGGGTGAGCCCCATCGAGGACCGCGCCGCGGCGGAGGCAACGGGCGAGCGGCTCGCTCAGGCCTTCGTCAGCGGCGACTGAGCTGCCGTCAGCGAAGAAGTGAGCTGTCGTCAAGGACGAAGTGAGCTGCCGTCAGCGAAGAAGGTGAGCTGTCGTCAAGGACGGAGGAGCCGCCCGTCCTTCGGCCGGCCCGGCTCACACCTTCCGGTAGGCGTACGCCTCCTGGGCCGCGGCCGCCACCGCCTCGAGGTCGGCTCCGGTCGCCGCCGTCACCACCGCCGCCACCGCGCCCTCCACGAAGGGGGCGTCCACCAGGCGGGTGTTCTCGGGCAGTTCGTCGCCCTCGGCGAGCAGGGTCTTCACGGTGAGCACCGCGCTGCCCAGGTCGGTCAGCACGGCCACCCCCGCTCCCCGGTCGACGGAGGCGGCCACGGCGCCGATCAGCTCGGCGCTGGTGCCGAGTTCACCGGACTCGGTGCCGCCCGCCGGTGCCACGGGCACGGCCGCGCCGGCGCCCGCGAGGCCCTTGGCCAGCTCCGCCACCGACGCGGCGACCTCGGGGCTGTGCGACACCAGCACGATCCCCACGAGCTTGTCGTCACTCACCACCGGACTCACCACCGGCCTCCGCGGTCTCGGCCAGGGCGGCGATCAGCAGCGCCGACGAGGTGGCCCCTGGATCCTGGTGCCCGATGCTGCGTTCCCCCAGATAGCTCGCCCGGCCCTTGCGCGCCTGCAGCGGCGTGGTGGCGACGGCACCCTCCTCGGCGGCCCGGCGCGCCGCCGCGAAGGAGTCACCCAGCGCGTCCACCGCGGGCACCAGCGCGTCCACCATGGTCTTGTCACCCGGCGCCGCACCGCCCAGCTGCCGCACCGCGTCCACCGCGGCGCGCAGCGCGTCGGCCAGCTGCTCCTCGCTCACCTCGGCGGCGTCCCCGAGCGCCTTGCCGGTGCGGCGCAGCAGCGTCCCGTACAGCGGGCCCGAGGCGCCGCCCACCTTCGAGATCAGCAGCCGCCCGGACTGGGTCAGCACCGCACCCGGCGTGGCGGGCGGCTCCTTCTCCAGCGCCTCGCGGATGGCGGCGAACCCGCGCTGGAGGTTGGTGCCGTGGTCGGCGTCGCCGATGGGTGAGTCGAGCGCGGTGAGCCGTTCCGCCTCGCGGTCCACGGACGCGGCGGCCGCCAGCATCCAGCGGCGGAAGAAGTCGGCGTCGAGCACGGGTACTCCTTGCGTGGTCGTTGACGGTGATCCGGTCCGGTGCTCCGGACCCTGTTCACATGCCCCAGCGCAGCCCCGGCGTACTCACCGGCGCGTCCCACAGCCGCAGCAGCTCCTCGTCGACCTCGCACAGCGTGACCGAGGCGCCCGCCATGTCCAGAGACGTGACGTAGTTGCCGACCAGGATTCGGGCCACCGGGACGCCCCGCTCGGAGAGCACGCGCTGCACCTCCGCGTTGAAGCCGTACAGCTCCAGCAGCGGCGTCGCACCCATGCCGTTGACCAGGACCAGCACCGGATTGCGCGGGGTGATGTCGTCCAGGATCGCCTGCACGGCCACCTCGGCGATCTCGCCCGAGGTCATCATCGGCCGCCGTTCCCGGCCGGGCTCGCCGTGGATGCCGATGCCCAGCTCCAGCTCGCCGGGCGGCAGCTCGAAGGTGGGGGTGCCCTTGGCGGGAGTGGTGCAGGCGCTCAGCGCCACGCCGAAGCTGCGGGACTTCTCGTTCACCTGCCGGGCGAGCGCCTCCACCCGCTCCAGCGGCGCGCCCTCCTCCGCGGCGGCGCCGGCGATCTTCTCCACGAACAGCGTGGCGCCCGTGCCGCGCCGGCCCGCGGTGTAGAGGCTGTCGGTCACCGCCACGTCGTCGTTGACCAGCACCTTGGCCACCCGGATGCCCTCGTCCTCGGCGAGTTCCGCGGCCATGTCGAAGTTCAGCACGTCACCGGTGTAGTTCTTCACGATGAACAGCACCCCGGCTCCGCTGTCCACGGCCGCCGCCGCCCGCACCATCTGGTCGGGCACGGGGGAGGTGAACACCTCACCCGGACAGGCCGCCGACAGCATCCCCGGACCGACGAACCCGCCGTGCAGCGGCTCGTGCCCGGAGCCCCCGCCGGACACCAGCGCCACCTTCCCGGCCACCGGCGCGTCCCGCCGCACCACCACCCGGTTCTCCACATCCACCGTCAGCTCCGGATGGGCCGCCGCCATCCCGCGCAGCGCGTCCGCCACCACGGTCTCCGGGACGTTGATGAGCATCCTCATGGGTACCTCCTGTGATCGACCGGGCGAGCCCTGAACCCGCCTTCGCGGGGACCGGAGCACACGGGGCCGGTTCCCGCACGACGGCGACTGACACTGACGGCAGTATCTGCCCTGCGGCGGCCGAGGTCACGCAGTCGGCACGGTCTGCCGCGGCGGCACTCCGGGAACGGGGCCGCGGCATTCCGGGAACGGGGCTGCGGCATTCCAGGGACGAGGGCCGCAGTCTTGTACGGCCAGGACCACCGTCCCGGCGCGTGCGGTCTCCGGCCCGGCCCGGCGGACGGCCGGCCTCCATGTGCTTCCGTCATCTGTCTGCCGTGCTGTCCGGGAGGTAGCTTGGGTGAGGAAGGCCCCTTAAGGAGGGCGATTCCATGCCGTGGATCTTCTGGCTGCTCGCCGCCGCGGCACTGGGTGCCGCGGAGTTCTTCACCCTCACGCTGGTCTTCGGGCTGCTGGCGGGCGCCGCGCTGGTGGCGGCCGTGGTCGCCGGTGTGGGTGTCGGCCTTCTGGGGCAGCTTCTGGCCTTCATCGCGGCAGCCGCGGCCGGCCTGCTCGTCGTCCGCCCGGTCGCCCTGCGGCAGATGCGGCAGCAGCCCGTCTTCCGCGAGGGCAGCGACGCGCTGATCGGCCGGCGCGCCGAGGTCGTGCAGGAGGTCACCGCGACCCGCGGACTGATCAAGGTCGCCGGCGAGGAGTGGTCGGCCCGCGCATTCGACGAGAGCCTGGTGATCCCGGTGGGCGCGCTCGTGGACGTCATGGAGATCGACGGCGCCACCGCCGTCGTCTATCCCCGCGAACTCCTCCCGTGAACGGCTGAACACACAGCAACGGAGGCACTGTGGACCCGCTTGTCATCCTTCTTCTCGTGGCGGCCCTCGTGGTCGTGTTCCTCGTGGCCTCCACGGTGCGGATCGTGCCGCAGGCGCGCCGCTACAACATCGAGCGGTTCGGCCGTTACCGCCGCACGCTGCAACCCGGCCTGAACTTCGTGGTGCCGGTGGCGGACCGCATCAACACCCGGCTGGACGTGCGCGAGCAGGTCTACTCGTCCGACCCGCGGCCGGTGATCACCGAGGACAACCTCGTGGTGAACATCGACACCGTGCTCTACTACCAGATCACCGACCCGAGGGCGGCGGCCTACGAGGTCGCCGACTACCTCCAGGCGATCGACCAGCTCACCGTGACCACCCTGCGCAACGTCATCGGCAGCATGGACCTGGAGGAGACCCTCACCTCCCGCGAGGAGATCAACTCCCGGCTGCGTGCCGTGCTCGACGACGCCACCGGCAAGTGGGGCATCCGGGTCAACCGGGTGGAGATCAAGGCCATCGACCCGCCCGCCACCATCAAGGAGGCCATGGAGAAGCAGATGCGGGCCGAACGCGACAAGCGCGCGGCCATCCTGCACGCCGAGGGCGAGCGGCAGGCCAAGATCCTCACCGCGGAGGGCACCAAGCAGAAGGACATCCTGGAGGCCCAGGGAGCGCAGCAGGCCATGATCCTCCGCGCGGACGGCGAGGCCAAGGCGGTGGAGCTCGTCTTCCAGGCCGTCCACCGCAACAACGCCGACCCCAAGGTCCTCGCCTACAAGTACCTCGAGACGCTCCCGCACCTGGCGAGCAGCGACAACAACACCTTCTGGGTGATCCCCGGCGAGCTGACCGAGGCGGTGCGCACCGTCACCCGCGCCTTCGGCGAGCAGCCGGCCGACGGGGCCGCCCGCTCCGCCCAGCGCGAGGAGCAGACCGAGGCCGAGGGCGCGGCCGACGACGGCGGCACACCGGCGCTCGAGGCGAGGCACGCCCCGATGCCGGCGGAGACCGCCGCGGCCGCCGACGAGGCCGTGAAGCAGGCCGCGGCGGCCGTGAACGACGCCAAGGCGGAGGCCCAGGCCGCAGAGTCGCCCCGACGTGCGGCACCGGGCGGCTGAGCCCTCCCGGGCGGGGTCCGCAGCGGGCGGCTGTGCCGGCATCGGCACCGTAGCGGTCGTTCACCCCCGACCGGGGTCCGCTCACGCCACCCGCCCGGCCTCCCGGGTGCCGTCGCGGTTGCCGCCGTACGCGGACTTCACCTCGGCCCAGCGCGCCGCCTGCGCCTCGGAGGTGTACCGCGGCAGTCCGGGGCACAGCTCCACGGCCACCGCCTCGGCCAGGTCGCCCGCGCCGGCGTCCGTGCCGGTGGACGCCGCCCAGGTCGTCAGCCACGCCTCCACGAGCTGACGGCGCACGGCGAGGTCGTCGAGGACGGCCAGGTTCTCCTCGTAGGCCGGCCCGCCCACCGTGCGGCGGAACTTCTCCAGCAGCGTCAGGCCGCCGGCGCTGACCACGAAACCCTCCGGGCCGCCGGTCAGTTCCTCCACCAGGTACGCGGCGGCGGCGTCCGCATGGTCGCCGCCGATGGCCCCCGCCAGCTCGGAGCGCAGCTGCGCCAGCGCGGCCACCGGTCCGAAGGCGTCCCGGGCGCGGGCCAGGGACACCGCTCGGCGGGAGTTCCGTCGCGACCCATTCTGAACTGCCGCCGCCGCACGGTGCATTGCCGGACTCCGGCAATGTTTACGCGATTTTGATGCCGGACACGACACGTGGGTGGTGGCTCGTCGCGGCGTCGAGGACGTAGCGTTCGGGCCGGTGATCGACGATCGGGGACGATTGACGATACGTCAGGAGGCGGCGGAGGGACGGCAGTCGGTCCCGACGATTGATGAACCGTCAGGCTGGGCGAGGAGATGGCCGTCGGACCGCGGCGGACGGCCGGACGTCACGGAGTGGAAGGAGCACAGGTGCGCCGACAGGCACACGGCGTGGGGACGAGCCGTGAGGCGGCCCCGGACGGACGGAGGGCCGACGGGTGAGGCGCGGATTCTTCCTCCCCGACCAGGGGCAGCAGCCGGACGCCGGTCACATGGTGGTGTTCGGCGAGGACGCCCTCGCCGAACGGCTCGCGGCCGAACTGCGCGAGCTGTACCGCATGCGGGTCACCGTCGTCGTCCCCTCCCTGCCAGGCGCCGACCGAACGCACCCCACCGCCGGGCGGGCCCGTGCCTCCGCCCTGCTGGCGCGGATGCAGAGCATGATGAACCGCGCGGCCGGCTCCGGCACCACCCCTGTCCGCGTGATGCAAGCGGCCGACCTGGACGAGGACACCCTCGCCGGGGCCGGAGTGGAGCGGGCCGCCGCGCTCGCCCTGGTGCACAGCGACGACGAGACCAACATCCGTGCCGCCCTGGCCGCCCGCCGCCTCAACCCCCGGCTGCGGCTGGTGATCCGGCTCTACGACCGCAAGCTCGGCCAGCACCTCGCCGATCTGCTGGACCAGGCCGCGGCGGTCGCCTCGCCCGGACTGGACCCGGCCGCGCTGGACACCTCCACCACCGTCCTGTCGGACGCCGACACCGCGGCGCCCGCGCTGGTCGCGACCGCGGTCGCCGGCACCAGCAAGATCGTCCAGGCGGACGGCCTGCTGTTGCGGGCCGTGGAACGCACCCCGCCGAGGCCCGGCGAGGTCGCCGACCCCGGTCTGTGCACCCTCGCCCTGCTCTCCTCCACCGCCAGCGACCCGGCCGGGTCCGAGGGCTCCGACGCCAGCGGCGCCGAAGGCCCCCTGCTGCTGCCCGACGACGACACCGTGGCCGCCGCCGACGGGCGCGGCACGGTGGTCCTGGAGGCCGTCACCCACGACGGGCCCGCGCCGGCCGGGCGGCTGAGCGGACGCGGCCTGCCGATCGGCTCGTTCTTCTCCCGGCGGCTGCGCTGGTCGCTGGCCGGCCTCCTGCTCGTCGTACTGACCCTGGCGGTGATCTCCTGGCTGACCACCGGCGACCACCCACTGCACGCCGCCTACCTCACCCTGCTCGACCTCCTCGCCATGGGCGACCCGGCCACCGGAGCCCCGACCGCCCGCCAGCTCCCGCAACTGCTCACCGGAGTCGCCGGGCTGCTCCTGATGCCGGTGCTGCTGGCCGCCGTCCTGGAGGGGCTCGGCACCTTCCGCACCGCCTCCGCCCTCCGCCGTCCGCCGCGCGGGCTGTCCGGGCATGTCGTCCTGCTCGGCCTGGGCAAGATCGGCACGCGGGTCCTCGCCCGGCTGTGCGAGCTCGGCATCCCCGTCGTGTGCGTCGAGGAGGACCCGGAGGCCCGCGGCATCCCGCTGGCCCGCCGCGAGCGGGTGCCCACGGTCATCGGGGACGTCACCCAGGAAGGCGTCCTGGAGGCGGCCAAGATCCACCGGGCGCGGGCGCTGCTCGCCGTCACCAGCAGCGACACCACCAACCTGGAGGCGGTGCTCTACGCCCGTTCGGTGCAGCCCGGCCTGCGGGTGTCGCTGCGCCTGTACGACGACGCCTTCGCCACCGCCGTCTACCGCACCCTGCGCGCCGCCCACCCCGGGGCGCTCACCCGCAGCCGCAGCGTCTCCACCCTGGCCGCGCCCGCCTTCGCCGGGGCGATGATGGGCCGCCGCATCCTGGGCGCCATCCCGGTCGAGCGGCGCGTGCTGGTCTTCGCCGCCCTGGAGGTCTCGGACACCCCGCAACTGGCAGGACGCACCATCGCCGAGACGTTCCGCCCCGGCTCCTGGCGGGTCCTGGCCCTCGACCCGGCCGACCCCGACGAACGCCGCGCCGACCTCGCCGCCACCCCGGCCGACGACGACGCCGACAACACCGGCGGCCTCATCTGGAACCCGCACCCGGGCTACGTCCTGCACGCCCGGGACCGCGTCCTGATAGCCGCCACCCGCCAAGGCCTGGCCGAACTCCTGGGCACCGCCCCTCGCACCCGATCGGCCACGCCGGGCTCTTAGCCGCCGCGCTTCACCGCCCTCGGGCTCCTGATTTGACGGCCCGGCCGTATGCATGGCGCGGGCGATCGCTGCCGCACGTACGGCGCAGGCCCGCTGCCGCGGTCGGGCGCCGCGGCGGCCCCGAGCCCCGCGGCTCCGAGCCCCGGGGGCTTCCAGCGCGCGGGAGCCCGGGGGCCCGCTGTCCCCGAGTACCCCGCCCGGGACCGCTGCCGTCCGGGCCAGGTCCGCTGTGTCCCGCTGTCGCCGCCCTGTCCGTCTGCCGCTTCCCGCAGCCACTGCCCCCGTCCATCCGCCCCGGCTTGCTGTGGCCGTGCCGGTCCGTTCGCCGTGTCCCGCCGTCGCCGCTCCGTCCGCTCGCCGCTTCCCGCAACCACTGCCCCCCTCCATCCGCCGCGCGGCCCGCTGGCGCCTGCCAAGCGCTCCGCCCTGGCCCGCTCGCACTGCACCCGCCCGTCCACTCTCATTGCACCCGCCCGTCCACCGCCCGGTCGGCCGCAGGCCCCCGACACACCGCCCGCCTCCGCGTCGCGCGGCGTAGTGCGCCGCAGGCGCGCAGGAGCGCACAGATGTGCTCAGCACGCGAAACACTCGCCTGCAATCTGTACATTTGTCGCCAAGGCGTGACGCTGTCGGACGGCCGGCTGCCGCCACGCTGAACGCGACCCTCGCGGGCGAGGACCATATGTTCGAGTTGAGCGCGCCCATCGTGACCACGTTCGTCCTGTACGCGGTCGCCTTGGTCGCCACAGGTGTCTGGGCCTACACCCGCACGCGCCGCTTCACCGACTTCGCGCTCGGCGGGCGCAAGCTCCGCCCGCTCGTCGCCGGTCTGTCCGCCGGGGCCAGCGACATGTCCGGCTGGCTGTTCCTGGCCCTCCCCGGAGCCGTCTACGCGGCCGGCATCGGGTACGTGTGGATCGCCGTCGGACTGGCCATCGGCACCTACCTGAACTGGCTGATCGTCGCGCCACGGCTGCGCACATACACGGAGCACGCCGAGGACGCCGTGAGCCTGTCGGCGTATCTGGAGGAGCGGTTCGAGGACCGCACCCGGATGCTCCGGCTGGTCTCCGCGGCGGTCACGCTGGTCTTCTTCACCGTCTACGTCGGCTCCGGC
Organism: Streptomyces thermospinosisporus; assembly: GCF_039526425.1. NCBI lineage: Bacteria > Bacillati > Actinomycetota > Actinomycetes > Kitasatosporales > Streptomycetaceae > Streptomyces > Streptomyces thermospinosisporus. The sequence continues at coordinate 8,886 of NZ_BAAAIZ010000021.1, read as the reverse complement.
CTGGTGGCGGGCGGATTGCTGTTCGAGACGATCTTCGATCTGCCCTTCGAGGCGGGCGCCACGCTGACGGCTCTGCTGATCGTCGTCTACTCCGGCCTGGGCGGCTTTCTCGCGGTGAGCATGACCCACGTCATGCAGGCCGCGCTGATGTTCCTCGCGCTCGTCGTGGTCCCCGCGGTCGCCCTCGCCTCCCTGGGCGGCTTCACCTCCCTGGGCGACACCCTGGACAGCAAGAACCGGGGCCTGCGCGAGCCCGGCAGCCTGGTGATCTACGAGGGCGGCGAGTGGATGTCCGGCGGGAGTCTCGGCGCCGTGGCCATCGTGTCGCTGCTCGCCTGGGGGCTCGGCTACTTCGGCCAGCCGCACATCCTGGCCCGCTTCATGGGCATCCGCAGCAGCCAGGACGTCCCCGCCGCCCGCCGGATCGGCACCGGCTGGGTGATCGTCGTCCTCGTGGGCGCCACCATCGTGGGCCTCGCCGGCATCGGGGAGCTCGGCACACCCCTGTCCGACCCCGAGACCGTCTACATCGCGCTGACGCATGCCCTGCTCGACCCCTGGGTCGCCGGGATCATGCTGATCGCCGTCCTCGCCGCCATCATCTCCACCGCGGACAGCCAGCTGCTCGTGTCGTCCGTCGCCCTCACCGAGGACTTCTACCGGGCGTTCCTCAACCGGCGCGCCTCCGACACCGCGCTGGTGTGGATCGGGCGCGCCGCCGTCGTCGCGGTGATCGCGGTGGCCCTGGCGATCGCGCTGCGCGGCGACGGGATCCTCAGCATCGTCGCCTACGCCTGGGCCGGCTTCGGCGCCGCCTTCGGGCCGGTCGTCGTGCTGTCCCTCTACTGGCCGCGCATGACCTGGGCGGGCGCGATCGCCGGAATAGTGACCGGTGCCACCACGGTGCTGACCTGGAAGTGGATCAACCCGCTGCTCGGGCCGCTGGAGTCCGGCATCTACGAGATGGTGCCGGGGGTGCTGATGGCCACCGGCGCCGCCCTGCTTTTCGGCCGGTACGTGGGCCGGCCGCCGAAACGTGCCTTCTGGCAGATGCCGGGCGGCGGCCAGCTGATGGTCACCCCGTTCCTCACCCACGCCCCGGTCGGCATGGCCGTCCTCGACCCCGACCTGCGCTACGTCTGGGTGAACGAGCCGCTGGACCGCATGATCCCCCGCGAGCAGCGGCTCGGCCGGACGGTGCACGAGGTGCTGCCGCCGGAGGAGGCCGAGCCCTTCGCGGAACGGATGCGCACGGTCCTGCGCACCGGCGAACCGGTGATGGACTACGAGTTCCGCAGCACCGAGAACAGCCCCGACCCCGGGCGGGCGCTCTCGGTGTCGTTCTTCGGGATGAAGGACCGCCGCGGCCGCACCGTCGGCATCCTGTACATGGTCCTCGACGTCACCGAGCGCCGCCGCGCCCAGGAACGCCTGGCCCTGCTCAACGACGCCGGCGCCCGCATCGGCAGCACCCTGGACGTCACCCGGACCGCCCAGGAACTGGCCGAGGTCGCCGTGCCGCGCATCGCCGACTTCGTCGCCGTCGACCTGCTGGACTCCGTGATGCGCGGCGAGGAACCCGCCCCCGGCCCGGTCGGGCTGGCCCCGGTCATCCGCCGGGCGGGACAGCAGTCGGTGCGCCCGGGCTGCCCCGAGGCGAGCCTGGAGGTGGGGGAGGCGGTCCGGCGGGCCCCCTCCTCGCCGGTGACCCGGTGCCTGCGGGAGAGCAGAACCCTGGTGGAGCGCACCCTGGACCGCTCCACCAGCCCGTGGGTGACCGAGGACGAGTCGCTGGGCGCCTCCATCCTGCGCTCCGACTTCCGCTCGCTGATGGTGGTCCCGCTGCGGGCCCGCGGCGTCACCCTGGGCGTCGCCACCTTCGCCCGCTACGCCCGCCTCGGCCCCTTCGACGACGACGACGTACGGCTCGCCGAGGAGATCGTCTCCCGCGCCGCGCTCTGCGTCGACAACGCCCGCCGCTACACCCGGGAGCGCACCGCCGCCCGCGCCATGCAGCGCGCCCTGCTGCCACAGGCGCTGCAGGGCGGCTCCGCCCTGCAGGCCGCCTCCTGGTACCAGCCGGCCGACGCGCCCAGCGGCGTCGGCGGCGACTGGTTCGACGTGATCCCGCTGTCCGGCGCCCGGGTCGCCCTGGTGGTCGGCGACGTCGTCGGGCACGGCATGAACGCCGCCGCCACCATGGGACGCCTGCGCACCGCGGTCCGCACCCTGGCCAACCTCGACCTCTCCCCGGACGAACTCCTCGCCCACCTCGACGACCTGGTCATCGGCCTGATGCACCCCGACGGCGACCGGGAGCAGACGGCCACCGAGGAGATCGCCACCGGCACCGCCTTCCTCGGCGCCACCTGCCTGTACGCCGTGTACGACCCGGTCAGCGGCCGGTGCACCCTGGCGCGGGCCGGGCACCTGCCACCGGTGGTCGTCGGCGCCGACGGACGCCCCGAGGTCCTGGACCTGCCGGCCGGTCCGCCGCTCGGCCTCGGCTACCTGCCCTTCGAGTCCGCCGAGGTGGAGCTGGCCGAGGGCAGCCTCATCGCCTTCTACACCGACGGCCTGGTGGAGACCTTCGACCGCGACATCGACGCCGGGATCGCCCGCCTCGGCGAGGCGCTCGCCGTGCCCCGCCCCACCCTGGAGGAGATCGGCCGCGGCGTCGTCGACGCACTGCTGCCCGCGCCGCCGCCCGACGACGCCGCGCTGCTGCTCGCCCGCACCCGCGTCCTGACACCCGATCAGGTCGTCTCCTGGGAACTGCCCGGCGACCCGGCCGCGGTCGCCGACGCGCGCAACGCCGTCGTGCGGCAGCTGGCGGACTGGGGCCTGGACCATCTGGCGTTCACCACGGAACTCATCGTCAGCGAACTGGTCACCAACGCCATCCGGCACGCGGCCATGCCGGGATCGCTGCGCCTGATCCGCGACCGCAGCCTGATCGTCGAGGTCTCCGACGCCAGCAGCACCTCACCCCGGCTGCGGCACGCACGCACCACCGACGAGGGCGGGCGCGGCCTGCTCATCGTGGCCCAGCTCTCCCGCCGCTGGGGCACCCGCTACACCTCGACCGGCAAGGTCATCTGGGCGGAGCAGAGCCTGACGCCGGAGGCGTAGCCCGCAGGGCGGACTCGCCGAACGTCCGTACGTGGCACGGCAGTTGACGAATCGCACACCTGGGATGTCCTGATATCGGTGGTCCACGGTAAATGCCTGGACTGTGGGTATCCTCCGACGGGACACTTCCGGTTTCCGACCACCGGGAGTGTGATGGGAACTTCAGACACGCAAACACCCGCGCCGCCGCACAAGGGCGCGGTCGTCCTGGCGCTGCGCCGCTACGGACGCGAACTTCTCCGCCTGCGACGCTGGGCCCTGCCCGCCCTGCTGCTGCCGGCCGCCGGCAACATCGGCCTGCGCTACGTCGCCCCCCTGCTGATCGCCAAGCTGGCCGGCCAGGCCGCCGACCGCGGTGAACTCACCCTCGCCTCGGCCCTGCCGTACGTCCTGGGCTTCGGCGCCGTCCTGCTGCTCGCCGAGACGCTGTGGCGGATCGGGCTGCACTGCCTCAACCGCGTGGACGCCCTCGGCATCGAGCACCTGTACGTCACCGGAATGGATGAACTCCTCGCCAAGGACGCGGCGTTCTTCCACGACAACTTCGCCGGCTCCCTGACCAAGCGCATCCTCAGCTACGGACGGCGCTTCGAGGACTTCGTCGACACCCTCACCTTCCGGATCTTCGGCAGCCTTGTCCCGCTCTGCTTCGGCGCCGTGATCCTGTGGCGCTACGAACCGCTGCTCGTCGCAGGCCTGCTGCTGATGATCGCCCTGACCGTGCTGGCCGCGGCCCCGCTGATCCGCCGCCGCCAGCGGCTCGTCAACGACCGCGAGGCGGCGATCGCCCGCGTCTCCGGCCATGTCGCCGACAGCCTCGGCAACATGGAGACCATCCGGGCCTTCGCGGCCGAACGGCGCGAGGCCGAGGAGCACCGCAGCCGCGTCGCGGACTCCCGGCGCCTGATGCTGCGCTCCTGGGACTACGGCAATCTGCGCGTCGACACCCTGATCGCCCCCATGTCCGTGCTGACCAATGTGCTCGGGCTGCTGGTCGCCATCGCCTTCGGCGGATCCGGGCAGAGCGTGGAGCAGATCGTGGTCGCCTTCACCTACTACTCCAATGCCACCCAGATCATGTTCGAGTTCAACCAGATCTACCGCCGGCTGGAGAGCTCCATGACCGAGGCCGCACAGTTCACGGAACTGCTGATGGACCCGCCCACCGTGCTCGACCCGGCGGAACCCGAACCGCTCGCCCCGCAGCACACCGGCGTCCGCTTCGAGAACGTGACCTTCGCCCACCGCGGCGCCGAACCGATCTTCCGCGGCCTGGACCTGGAGGTGCCCGCCGGCACCCGGGTCGGCCTGGTCGGCAGGTCCGGCGGCGGCAAGACCACCCTCACCCGGCTCCTGCTGCGCATGTCCGACCTGCACGGCGGACGCATCCTGATCGGCGGTCAGGACATCAGCCGGCTCCGCCAGACCGACCTGCGCTCACTGATCGCCTACGTCCCCCAGGAGCCCGCGATGTTCCACCGCAGCCTGCGCGACAACATCGCCTTCGCCCGCCCCGGCGCCACCGACGAGGAGATCCGCGCGGCGGCGGCCGCCGCCCATGTCACCGAGTTCGCCGAACAGCTCCCCGACGGATTTGCCACCCTGGTGGGGGAGCGGGGCGTGAAGCTCTCCGGCGGCCAGCGCCAGCGCGTGGCCCTCGCCCGGGCGGTGCTGCGCGACGCCCCGATCCTGCTGCTCGACGAGGCGACCAGCGCGCTGGACTCGGAGAGCGAGATCCTGGTCCAGGACGCCCTGTGGCGGCTGATGGAGGGGCGCACCGCGCTCGTCGTCGCCCACCGGCTGAGCACCGTCGCCGGCATGGACCGCCTGGTGGTCCTGGACCGCGGCAAGGTCGTCGAACAGGGCACCCACGAGGAACTCCTCGCCGCGCACGGCACCTACGCCCGGCTGTGGCAGCACCAGTCCGGCGGCTTCCTCGGCGAGAACGCCGACCCGGAGCCGGAGGACGTCGTCGACCGGGAGCCCGATCTCACCGTGTGAGGCAACCGGGTACCGGCGGGCAGGGAGCGGCAGGAGCGACGCCCGACCTCCAGTGCTTGTCGTCGTCCACCTCATCGCGGTCCCTGCCGTCGCCGTCGTCCTCCTCCTCGTCGTCGTCATAGGGGTCGTCGTCGGCGTACCCGGCGCTCTGCTCCGGCAGGGCGCCGCCGGTCTTGGACGGCTCCGGCGGGGCGCCGCCCGACTCGGACGGCGTCGGCTCGGCCGACGGGGAGGGCGCGGCGGCAGCCGGCGGCGAGCCGGGCGGGGCGGGCGTCTCCTGCTCTGGCCCCTGAGCCGGAGGGGCGGTGGACGAGGCGCCCTCGCCCGCCTGCTGCGTCTCCTCACCGACGACGGGGAAGCCGTCGGTGAGCTTCGCCATGCCCAGCAGGACCCCGAGGAGCACGCATCCCGCCGCGGCCGCCGTGGCGGCGGTGGCCCAGCGGTCGCCCAGCCGGTCCCAGAGCCCGGTGCGCGCCGCCCCGGCGGGTTGGTCGCCGGGATGATCGGGGACCGGGGAGTCCACGAAGTCCCCGGGCAGCGGGGCCAGGAGCTCTGTGGGGTCCGTGTCGTCGAACGCCTCGCCACCGGTGACCGCGGAGCCGAGCGGTGCGGTGCCGGCCGGTCCGGGGAGGGGAGAGCTCGAGGAACGGGCATCGAGATCGGTCGTCACAGCATCCTTCCTCACGGCCGGGGAAACGGGCCTGTCCGGTGCACCGACCGAGTGGGGAACGCACCGTGGACGGCCGGCCGCTGTCGCGCACCAGCCTAGGAGGACGACGTTCAGCGCAACGTCAGCGCTGTGTCAGCGCCCGGTAAGGGGACCGTCAATGTTCTTAAGCGGCCGACGCCCGCCGCCTTCAGGACCGACGCCGGAGCGGCCCGCCGCGCGAAAAGGGGCCGTTGGTCCTGCCCACCGGGCCCGGACAGGGACCGTTCGACCCTATCGGGACCGGGTACCCCTGCGCCGATCATGTGGCGGGCCGGGAAGGCCCCCGTCCGGGTCTCCCGCGTTCACGGCTCTTCCCGGCTCTCAGCGACATGAGCACACAGGGAGGACGCCGTCCGGTGGACGAGGCACGGATACAACAGGTGGGTACCCCGCGGACGAAGGCGGTGGACCCGGAGGCCGGGGAGCCGGCCCTCCGGACGGAGCACACGGCGACCAGGCCGTCGTGGGTGGACTGGCTGACCACCACCGACCACAAGAAGATCGGGACGATGTACCTGGTCTCGGCGTTCGTCTTCTTCATCATCGGCGGCGTGATGGCGCTGATGATGCGTGCCGAACTGGCCCGCCCGGGCACGCAGATCATGTCGAACGAGCAGTTCAACCAGGCCTTCACCATGCACGGCTCGGTCATGCTGCTGCTGTTCGCCATGCCGTTGTTCACCGGCTTCGCCAACTGGCTGATGCCGCTGCAGATCGGGGCGCCCGACGTGGCCTTCCCCCGGCTGAACATGCTCGCCTTCTGGCTGTTCCTGTTCGGCTCGCTGATCGCGGCGGCGGGCTTCCTCACGCCGGGCGGGGCCGCCGACTTCGGCTGGTTCCTCTACGCCCCGCTGTCCAACTCCGTCTACTCGCCCGGCGCCGGCGCCGACCTGTGGATCATGGGCGTGGCGCTCTCCGGCTTCGGATCGATCGCCGGCGCGGTCAACTTCATCACCACGATCATCTGCATGCGCGCCCCGGGCATGACGATGTTCCGCATGCCGATCTTCACCTGGAACGTGCTGCTGACCGCGCTGCTGGTCCTCATGGTGTTCCCGGTGCTGGCCGCCGCGCTGTTCGCGCTGGAGGCGGACCGCAGGTTCGGCTCGCACATCTTCGACTCGGCCAACGGGGGAGCGCTGCTGTGGCAGCACCTCTTCTGGTTCTTCGGCCACCCCGAGGTCTACATCCTGGCCCTGCCGTTCTTCGGCATCATCAGCGAGGTCGTCCCGGTCTTCTCCCGCAAGCCGATGTTCGGCTACATGGGTCTGATCGGCGCGACCATCGCGATCGCGGGCCTGTCCGTGACGGTGTGGGCCCACCACATGTACGTCACCGGTGGCGTGCTGCTGCCGTTCTTCTCCTTCATGACCTTCCTGATCGCGGTCCCGACCGGTGTGAAGTTCTTCAACTGGATCGGCACCATGTGGAAGGGCAGCCTCTCCTTCGAGACGCCGATGCTGTGGGCGACCGGCTTCCTCATCACCTTCACCTTCGGCGGCCTCACCGGCGTCATCCTGGCCTCCCCGCCGCTCGACTTCCACGTCTCCGACACCTACTTCGTGGTGGCGCACTTCCACTACACGCTCTTCGGCACCGTCGTGTACGCGATGTTCGCCGGATTCCACTTCTGGTGGCCCAAGTTCACCGGCAAGATGCTCGACGAGCGCCTCGGCAGGATCACCTTCTGGACACTCACGGCGGGCTTCCACCTCACCTTCCTGGTCCAGCACTGGCTCGGCGCCGAGGGCATGCCCCGCCGGTACGCCGACTACCTCGCCGCCGACGGCTTCACCGCCCTCAACACTCTCTCGTCCATCGGCTCGTTCCTGCTCGGCATGTCGCTGCTGCCGTTCTTCTACAACGTCTGGAAGACGGCCAGGTACGGCAAGCCGGTCGGCGTGGACGACCCGTGGGGCTACGGCCGCTCCCTGGAGTGGGCGACCTCCTGCCCGCCGCCGCGGCACAACTTCACCAGCCTGCCCCGCATCCGCTCCGAATCCCCGGCCTTCGACCTGCACCACCCCGAGATCGCACAGCTCGAGGCGGCGAGGTAGGCCATGTCCCAAGCCGTCGTCGCCCTGGGACTCGCGGCGGTGACCGCCTCCGGCTGTGTCTGGTACGTGCCGGCCCTCGCCGACCTGCGCGCGAGAGCCGACCGCCCGGTCTCCCGCCGCACCGCCGCGGCCGCCTGCCTCAGCGGCTGGAGCACGGCCGGGATCGTCGCCGTGCTGCTGCTGGTGGCCGAGGCGTGGTGGATACCGTCCGCCGCGGCCGGCGCCGCCCTCACGGCCGCCCTCCGGGTGCGTGCAGCCGTGCAGCGGCGACGCGAGATGCGCGAGGCCGCCCGCCACTGGGCAGAGCTGAGCCGGCAGGTGCCCCGGCCCGGCGCCGCGCGTCCCTCCCGGACCGTCGTCGCCGTCCTCCTCGGCGCCGGACTGGCCGCCGGGTCGGCCACCGCGATCCTCAGGGTGGCGGCCGGGCCCGGGTACGGCATGGACTGGCTGGCGGCCGCCGCCGTTTCCGCCGCGGTCGTGGGCCTGTTCCTCACCCTCGCGATCGCGCACACGCGTACGGCCGGCCGTGGTGCAGCCGGCCGCACGCGCCGCCCGCAGTAGCGGACCGGCTCACTCGGCGGCCAGCGGACCGCCCTCCGACGAGTAGCAGAGCCCTCAATCGACGGGCCTCGGCCCGCCCTCCGCCACGAGCCGGGCCAGCCGGCCCAGGCGCCCGAAGTAGCGGAACCCTTCCGAGTCGTCGAGCCCCGGCAGGACCCGCTCCAGGTCCGCGATGCACTCACGCAGGATCCGGTGGCGCTCGGCATCGAGAGCGCCACCGTTGGTCTGCCAGGTGGAGACACATCCGGCGATGTCGGCGTCGAGCATCACCAGGTCGACGCCCCCCGGTTCGGCACCGCGCAGGCCGGCGGGGAAGGCCGCGCGCCTATGCTCCCGCCACAACCGGCCCACGGCGGCTATGTGTTCAGTGAGCAGTGTGCATCGTGAAAACTGCACGTCAGGTGGGCTGGTGTGCACGGGGTTCGG